>NZ_PNGD01000014.1:0-72411 GCF_002871495.1 Streptococcus sp. UMB0029 | reverse complement strand
CCTTGAACGACATGCGTTAAAAGTTAGTTGAACCGCCGTATGCCGAACGGCACGTACGGTGGTGTGAGAGGGGCTAGAGATTATCCCCTACTCGATTGTCAGAATTAATGATTTTCATTTTTAAATGGAAAATAAGAGGAAATTTTTAGGATTTTCTAAAATTTTACTGTAAATACACTTGACTATTCACAAAATAGGTGTATAATGTGTTGTGAACTACTTAACAAATAAAGATTTCCAGCTCATGTCGACTAAGGATGGAAATCTTGTGTATAGACAGTTCAGTAGATATATAATAGAGCGTTGCGTCCGAAAGTCTATCCAGACACGGCTCTTTAAAAACAAAAGGAGAAGATTATGAAAACAGAACCGATTCATCGTACCAGTATGTGGAAATTTAAGTTAAGTGCTGCCACCATGACTTTGATTCCCGCTGCCGTGGGGATTAACTATGTTGCCAAAGCCTTGGCGGAGGGGTTAAAATTGCCCGTTTGGCTGGGGTCTTTGGGAACCTTTCTTGCCAGCATGTTGGCTGGGCCGGTTGCCGGTGCCATTAGTGGTTTCATCAACAACGTGATTTATGGGCTGACCTTATCGCCAATTTCAACCGTGTATGCGATTACCAGTATCGGAATTGGGATTGCTGTCGGAGTTTTGCACGCCAATGGGTGGTTCTCGTCAGCGCGACGAGTATTTGTTTCTGCTATTATTATTGCCATCGTTTCAGCTGTCATTTCAACGCCACTCAACGTCATCTTTTGGGGTGGTCAGACCGGTATCGCTTGGGGTGACTCATTGTTTGCGGTAATGGTCGCCAATCATGCACCAGTGTGGTTGGCCTCATTTACCGATGAGTTTGTCTTGGATATTTTGGATAAAGTCTGCGTGGCCTACCTGGCATTCTTCATCTATCGTCAGCTGCCGAAGCGGATGGTGCACTTCTTTAGCGATGATAAATGATGACTGATAAAACATTGATTTCTGGAGCGCCACGGGTCAAGCTCAAGTGGTACCAGGTGATCGATCCGATTACTAAGCTCTTGTTCATCTTGGACATGACGTTGTTGAGCTTTGCCAGTATGAATTTATTGCTTCAGGCCGGATTAATTCTTGTCGCAACATTGCTATTGTTATTTTCCAAATTGAGTTCTACCACCTTTAAGGCGCTGGGATTCAGCCTGTTTCTGATTTGCACCATGCTGATCATCCAAGGGTTATTTTACAGTCGGAATCAAACTGTGCTGTTTTCTGTGCTTGGGGTGTCGTTCTACAAAGAAGGCCTGATTTACGCCACCACTCTGGGTTGTCGAGTATTGGTGATTATTTTGACCAGTGGCTTTTTTATGGTGACCACGAGTATTTCAGAAAACGCGACCTATTTGGAACTGTCCGGATTGTCTTATAAAACCGTCTACGTTCTGATGTCGGTGTGTTATATTTTGCCGGAAATGATGCGCAATATGCGGAAAATCCAGCAGGCACAAAAAGTTCGCGGAACCAATCCGCAAAAAACGTTGATTCAGAAATTAAAGTCAGTCCTGCCGGTTCTAATTCCATTGGTGATTAAGACCTTGGATCAATCGATGACGCGGTCGATTTCTCTCCAACTGAGAGGTTTTGATAATCTCAACCGGACTGTCAGAACCTCCCAGCGCGTGTATCGCCTGTCGCGGACGCTGCACATTGGTCTGACTGGATTGGCAATTTTATTGATTGGGTGGAAGATATGGACGAAGATAAACGGATTGTAATTGAAAATTTGACCACCCGTTATCCGGGTACTGAGCAACCACAACTGCGTCAGATTAACGCGGAGGTTCAGACCGGCCAGGTGGTTGGGATTATCGGGAATAGCCACTCTGGCAAATCGACTTTGTGCCGTGTGCTGGCAGGGGTCATTCCCAAAATTGTGTCTGCTGAGATTGAGGGCGATTGGCACATGTTTGGCCAGCGAGTGTCCGACAATTGGCCAGTTTATAATGCCATGAATGGAGTTGTACTGCAAAATCCAGCTGGCCAACTAAGCGGGTTGGCAGACACGGTTGCCGATGAAATAGCCTTTGACTTGATTAATCAGGGAATGGCTGAAGGACTGATTCAAAAACGGGTTGAAGAAGTTGCCACGCAAATGGGGCTGATTGAACAGCTGAATTTGCGTCTCGAGAGCCTTTCCGGTGGTCAGATCCAGCGGTTGGCAATTGCCACGGCGATTGTGGCTAATCCGGCTGTTTTGATTATGGATGATCCGACCAGTGAGATGGATCCCCTTGGCCGCCGGCAATTTTTCCAATGGCTGGCCCAAGTCAAAGAGACGACTGTCTTCATTGTCACCAGTGAAATTGACGATTTGTGCGAAGTCGCCGACGTTGTGTGGGTGCTGCACGAGGGTCAAATGGTAGCCCAGGGCAGGCCGGGTGAGGTGTTTAATCATTTGGTAGCTGACTGGCAGATTCCAGCCCCGACAATCCAGCAACTTGCTCAAAAAATGGATTGGCACTTGGCTGATGGCCGGTATCCGGTGAATTACGCTGATCTGAAGGAGGTTCGTTATGTCCACAATTGAACTGAGTCACCTGACGTTCACTTATCCGGAACGGTCCTTTAGCTTGGATGTTGAAGACAAACACTTCGCCGATCCGATGGTGGCGATTGTCGGCCAAAATGGTGCCGGCAAATCAACGCTCTTCAAATTGTTGACGGGCTTGCTGACACCACAAACCGGTGTGATTAAGATCGATGGAGAAAATTTTAATGATCTTAAACCAGTCGAAAAGTTACTGAAGGTTGGGATTACTTTTCAGAATCCTGACGATCAGCTTTTCAACCCGACCGTTCAACGAGAGGTGGAGTGGAATGTCGCGCAGGTCATGGATGACCACGACACGATTACGAGGCGGGCTTTAGCGGCTCTAAAAAGAGTTGGCTTGGATGATAAAACAGCTGAAAGTCCATATGACCTGTCATTGTCGGAACGCAAGCTGTTGAGCGTTGCCACAGTTTTGGCAGTGGATCCGGCGATTTATTTATTTGATGAGCCGATGATGTCGCTTGATTGGGAAAGCCGGCGCAAGTTGACCGCAATTTTCCATCAGTTGGCTGATTCGGGCCACCAAGTTGTGACCATCACCCATGACATGGATTGGGTCGCCGCCGAGTTTGAGTCGGTGTATGTTATGGAACACGGGAAGTTTGGCTTCGCCGGCAGTCCACGGGAATTGTTCAGCAATCACGAACTTGTCCAGCGAGTGGGATTACTACCACCGCGGATTATGGACATAGCGGAGTCGCTGGGTGATTCACAGACATATTTATCGGTTAATGATTATTGCCAGAAAAATCGAGATGTATAGAAAAAGTCACCTCTGCGGGTTTTCCAGGTTGAAGGATTAACTTCAGCTTCTGGCAAGAACTCACATGGGTGACTTTTGTGTTTAATAACGTTTCATGATCATCGGGTGCTTCCTCAGATCACTCGGTTTGATTTTACTTTGTTTCATGGTCATAATCATATACCATTTCTTTTGGATTTTTTGTTTGACTAATACAAAATAGGTCTTCATAGGTCTTCGCATTTTTAGCACCCATTAGGATCATCAGTATAATTTTCTGAATTAGGAGACTGTCCCATCACTATTCGAACTTCGTCTCCCAACTTACGCTGTTCCCATTCAATGGTGTAGGGCAAATCCTCATGACAGCTGTTTACCGTGAACAGTGGATATTCTGGGCTGCTACTAATGTCTTTTCAATCTATCTCTGGTAGGGAGAAAGCCTGCAAATCCAAGGGAAATACTTGATTTATCTCATTAACAGTCTAGTTGGTTGGTACCAGTGGAGCAAGGCTGCTAAGCAGAATACTGATTTACCTAACTAGGGAAAGATGTTTAAAAGTACTATTTTAAGTCTTGGGATAAAACAGATAGAGTTGATAATAAAGGATTTTATATTATGAAAAAGAGGATCGGCGGGTCCTCTTTTGTTGTTGAAAAGGTAAAAAACTCAGTAACCAAGAAATAAGGCAACTGAGCTCTATTTGCTATTCAATTTTTAGGAATGAGAAGGTCTAGATAAAATTGGCCAACTTCCTGGTCTGTAAAGTCTTGTCCTTTTTTGAGCCACCAGGTCAATGTCTCGACAAAGTTGGACACGACTAAGTGTTGGAGGTAAGAAGTAGGTAGATTAGGGTGAGCTTCTTTTAAATCATTAGTCATCAGGGAATAGACATGGTGTTCTAGCTCTTTATGGAGTTGACGGAGGAAGTAGTCATTTTTTGAAAATAGTAGACTGGTGATATGGTCTTGGTTTTTTTGAAAGTGAAGAAAGAGATGGGCGAGGTAATCCTCGGTTGAAATGGACTCCTCTCTTTCAAAGAGGTGATGGAAGAGGTCGCGACAAAGTTCGTCCAGAAGTAGTTCCTTACTCTCATAGTGACAGTAAAAGGTGGATCGTCCCACATCTGCGAGATCAATGATATCCTGAACCGTAGTAGACTCGTAGCTCTTATCGTTCAAAAGTTGTAGAAAAGCTTGATAGATGGCTTTTTTTGTTTTACTGATACGGCGGTCAATGTTAGTCATATGGACACTTGAGGCAAATTGTTCAGAACTGAATAAAGCTGACGTTTTGCTTCTATCCTTTCTTTGAGTTTTAGTGGATAATGATAATGAA
The DNA here is from genome assembly GCF_002871495.1 of Streptococcus sp. UMB0029. GTDB lineage: Bacteria > Bacillota > Bacilli > Lactobacillales > Streptococcaceae > Streptococcus. The sequence continues at coordinate 67,743 of NZ_PNGD01000014.1, read as the reverse complement.
CAAGGTGTTCATAAATCTATTATAACAAAGGAATGAGAAAGATGAAGGCAAAATATACTGTTTGGGTAGCTTTTTTCTTAAATTTAAGCTATGCCATTGTTGAGTTTATCGCAGGAGGAATCTTTGGTTCGAGTGCTGTTCTTGCTGATTCTGTCCATGACTTGGGAGATGCTATAGCCATTGGCATATCGGCCTTTCTAGAAACAATCTCAAATAGAGAAGAAGATAGGCAGTACACCTTGGGTTACAAGCGATTTAGTCTTTTAGGAGCACTAGTGACTGCTGTGATTCTTATCACAGGATCCATCCTAGTGATTTTGGAAAATACAACTAAACTTTTTAATCCACAGCCCGTTAATGATGAAGGTATCCTCTGGCTAGGAATGATTGCGGTTACTATCAATGTATTAGCTAGTCTTGTGGTCCGAAAGGGACAAACAAAGAACGAGTCAATTCTGAGTCTGCATTTTCTAGAAGATACTCTTGGTTGGTTGGCTGTCATTCTGATGGCAATTGTTCTTCGATTTACAGATTGGTATATTCTTGATCCGCTCTTATCGCTTGTCATTTCCATCTTCATTTTAATCAAAGCCATTCCTCGCTTTTGGAGCACACTCAAGATTTTCTTGGATGCTGTGCCAGAAGGTGTCGATATCAAGCAAGTCATGAGTGACTTAGAGGAATTAGACAATGTGGCTAGCCTTAACCAGCTTAATCTCTGGACTATGGATGGTTTGGAAAAAAATGCCATTGTTCATGTTTGCCTAAAAGAAATTGAACAGATGGAAACTTGTAAAGAATTCATACGAAACTTGCTAAAAGATTGTGGATTTCAAAACATCACTATTGAAGTTGATGACGACCTAGAAACTCACCAAGCACATAAGCGCAATATAGCAGAGTTAGAAGCAAGTCATGATCAAAATCATCATCATTGATGAGGTGTAGTATAAGTGAGCGAAAGCATAATAAAAAGTGTATACTTAAACTAGTAAAAATGGAGAGGATATGTTAATGAAATCAGCAGTATATACAAAGGCGGGTCAGGTTGGACTTGCTACAATTGAACGTCCGCAAATTATAGACGCAGATGATGTTATTATTCGTGTAGTTCGCGCGTGCGTTTGCGGATCGGATCTGTGGAGGTACCGTAATCCAGAAACGAAAGCTGGACACAAAAATAGTGGACACGAAGCGATTGGGATTGTCGAAGAAACTGGGGAAGCCATTACGACGGTGAAGCCAGGTGATTTTGTCATCGTCCCTTTTACACATGGATGTGGTCAGTGTGATGCCTGTCGTGCAGGATTTGATGGTTCTTGTGACAATCATATTGGAAATAATCTAGGAGGGAATTTCCAAGCTGAATATATCCGTTTCCACTATGCCAATTGGGCACTTGTCAAAATACCTGGGCAACCGTCTGACTACACAGAAGGTATGCTAAAGTCCCTCTTGACTCTTGCTGATGTCATGCCGACAGGCTATCATGCGGCGCGTGTTGCTAATGTTCAAAAAGGGGATAAGGTTGTGGTCATTGGTGATGGTGCTGTAGGTCAATGTGCTGTCATCGCGGCGAAGATGCGTGGTGCATCGCAAATTATCCTTATGAGTCGTCATGAAGAGCGTCAAAAGATGGCTCTGGAGTCGGGGGCGACAGCTATTGTAGCTGAGCGAGGTCAAGAAGGTATTGCCAAGGTGCGTGAAATTCTCGGTGGCGGAGCAGACGCAGCACTTGAATGTGTTGGTACGGAGGCTGCTGTAGAACAGGCGCTAGGTGTTCTTCATAATGGAGGGCGTATGGGATTTGTAGGAGTCCCACACTATCAGAATCGTGCTCTTGGTTCGACATTTATGCAAAATATTTCTGTAGCAGGTGGGGCAGCTTCTGCGACAACATACGATAAGCAATTTTTACTAAAAGCTGTTCTTGATGGCGATATCAACCCAGGCCGTGTCTTTACTTCAAGCTATAAATTAGAAGATATTGATCAAGCTTATAAAGATATGGATGAACGTAAGACCATTAAGTCTATGATTGTGATGGACTAAAAAAGAAAATCCTAATGGAGATTTGATACTCTCTATTAGGATTTTTGTCATGTTTAATTTGTGGAGTTATGGCAGAGTACTCTCTCTCAATGTCAGTCTGGTTCCCAGCATGGTCAGGCTTGGAATTTTTCGTCCATGCAAAACTTCCTTATTAAGAATATCCATACCTGCTCGGCCCATTTCTTCAGTATAAACTGTGATGCTGGAGAGGGGAGGATAAACCTGCTTGGTCAGGCTGGTATCGTTAAAGGAAATGAGGCTGACCCGGTCTGGCAGGCTGATTCCAGCTTCTTGGAGGGCACGGAGGGCACCGATGGCTAAACTATCGCTAGCTGCAAAAAATGCTGGAGGGAGTTGGTCTCCTAAGCTCTGAATTGCTTCCTTCATCAAGTCATAGCCAGACTGGGCAGTAAAGTTTCCTTGAAAGACCAGTTCATCATGATAGATTCCCTTTGTTTGACTGTAGTTCTTGAAATTTTCAAGTCGCTTGTCCTGAATGATTTCTTCTTGGTCAGTTGTCTCCTCAAGACCTGTTAGAATCCCGATACGATCGATTCCTTGGCTGAGGAAATAATCGACAACCTGTTTCATGGCAGTGTAAAAGTCCGTGATAATACAGGTATGTCCTAGTGAAAGAGTATCGCTATCTAGAAAGACAAGAGGCTTTTGGTATTCTTCAAAGGCAGAAATCTGAGCTCGACTAAACTTTCCGATGCAGAGAATGCCAATCACTTCCTCGCTTAGGGTAAAAGGATGGTCATTAAAATAGCGCAAGATATCGTAGTCCAACTCCTGGGCTCTTTTTTCTATGCCTAGGCGAATCTGGTAGTAGTAGAGGTCGTCCAGCTCTCCTTGTTCGCTGACCCATTGGATAATGGCAATCTTTTGCTTGGGCTTGTGGGGCTCGCCTGTCTTAAGGTGTTTGGTGTAGCCCAGTTCTTCAGCAACGGTTAAAATACGGTGTCTAGTTTCTTCTGTGACAGATAGGCTCTGGTCGCGATTGAGAACACGGGATACGGTCGCGATAGAGACAGAGGCTAGCTGTGCAATGTCTTTTAAGGTAGCCATAAATCCTCCTTGATTAGGTTAGTATATCATATTTTTCTTCTTTTTACTGATAATTTAGTAAAATTTTAGTAAAAAGGATTGACCTTGGAAACTCCCTTGGATACAATAGAAGAAAACGATTACACGTTAAGACGACTTAACGGACAGTAAAAGGAGAATTCATATGACACAACATCTTACTGCTGAAGCCCTTCGCAAAGACTTTCTTGCCGTTTTTGGTCAAGAAGCAGAGCAAACTTTCTTTTCACCAGGTCGTATCAATTTGATTGGTGAACACACAGACTACAACGGTGGGCATGTTTTTCCAGCTGCTATTTCTTTGGGAACATACGGGGCAGCTCGCAAGCGTGACGACCAAGTCTTGCGTTTCTATTCAGCCAACTTTGAGGACAAGGGGATCATTGAAGTTCCTCTTGCAGGCCTCAAGTTTGAAAAAGAGCACAACTGGACCAACTATCCAAAAGGTGTCCTTCATTTCTTGCAAGAAGCTGGGCATGTGATTGACAAAGGGTTTGATTTTTATGTGTATGGGAATATCCCAAATGGTGCTGGCTTGTCTTCATCAGCATCCTTGGAACTCTTGACAGGGGTCGTGGCAGAGCATCTCTTTGATTTAAAACTAGACCGTTTGGATTTGGTTAAAATCGGTAAACAAACAGAAAACAACTTTATCGGAGTAAACTCTGGTATCATGGATCAGTTTGCCATCGGTATGGGTGCAGACCAACGTGCTATTTACCTAGATACCAACACCTTAGAATACGACTTGGTGCCACTTGATTTGAAGGACAATGTCGTTGTTATCATGAACACTAACAAACGCCGTGAATTGGCCGACTCTAAATACAATGAACGTCGTGCTGAGTGTGAAAAAGCAGTGGAAGAGTTGCAAGTTGCCTTGGATATTCAGACCTTGGGTGAATTGGACGAGTGGACTTTTGATGAATATAGCTACTTGATTAAAGACGAAAATCGTTTGAAACGTGCTCGCCATGCTGTGCTTGAAAACCAACGTACCCTCAAAGCTCAAGTAGCCCTTCAAGCAGGAGATTTGGAAACATTTGGTCGTTTGATGAATGCGTCACACGTTTCTCTGGAGCATGATTATGAAGTAACTGGTTTGGAATTGGATACTCTTGTTCACACAGCTTGGGCACAAGAAGGCGTTCTCGGTGCTCGTATGACAGGGGCAGGTTTTGGCGGATGTGCCATTGCCTTGGTTCAAAAAGATGCTGTTGATACCTTTAAGGAAGCTGTTGGCAAACACTACGAGAAAGTAGTTGGCTACGCTCCAAGCTTCTATATCGCTGAAGTTGCAGGTGGCACTCGCGTCCTTGACTAGTCAAAAGGAGGCTCTATAGTGACCTTAGTAGATAAATTTGTAACACATGTTATTTCTGAAAGTTCATTTGAGGAAATGGATCGAATCTACTTGACCAATCGTGTCTTGGCACGAGTGGGAGACGGTGTTTTAGAAGTTGAGACCAATCTAGATAAATTGATTGACCTCAAGGATCAGCTAGTCGAGGAGGCAGTTAGATTAGAGACGATTGAAGATAGTCAGACTGCGCGTGAAATCCTTGGTGCTGAACTGATGGACTTGGTGACCCCTTGTCCAAGTCAGGTTAATCGTGACTTCTGGGGAACTTACGCCCAATCTCCTGAGCAAGCGATAGCGGATTTCTATCAACTCAGTCAAAAAAATGACTACATCAAACTCAAGGCCATTGCTAAAAATATCGCCTATAGGGTTCCATCTGACTACGGTGAGCTTGAAATTACTATCAATCTCTCTAAGCCTGAAAAGGATCCCAAAGAGATTGCGGCAGCCAAGTTGGTGCAAGCTAGCAATTATCCCCAGTGTCAGCTTTGTCTAGAGAATGAGGGCTACCATGGTCGGGTCAACCACCCAGCTCGCAGCAATCACCGTATTATCCGTTTTGAAATGGCTGGTCAGGAGTGGGGCTTTCAGTATTCGCCCTATGCTTACTTTAATGAGCATTGTATCTTCTTAGACGGTCAGCATCGTCCCATGGCTATTAGTCGTCAGAGTTTTGAGCGTTTGCTGGCTATCGTAGAGCAGTTTCCAGGCTATTTTGCAGGTTCCAATGCCGACCTGCCAATAGTGGGAGGTTCTATTCTCACCCATGATCACTATCAGGGAGGCCGTCACGTATTTCCTATGGAAATGGCTCCCTTGCAAAAGACCTTCCGATTTACTGGTTTTGAACAGGTCAAGGCTGGGATTGTCAAGTGGCCCATGTCAGTGCTGCGGTTGACTTCGGATTCCAAAGAGGATTTGATTAACTTGGCTGACAAGATTTTGCAGGAATGGTGCCAGTATTCAGACCCTACAGTGCAGATTTTGGCAGAGACAGACGGGACACCGCATCACACCATCACACCTATAGCGCGTAAGCGTGATGGCCAGTTTGAGTTGGACTTAGTCTTGCGAGACAATCAGACATCGTCAGAGCATTCTGACGGCATCTATCATCCTCACAAGGATGTCCAACATATCAAGAAGGAAAATATCGGCTTAATTGAGGTCATGGGCTTGGCTATCTTGCCACCACGTCTGAAAGAAGAAGTGGAGCAAGTCGCTAGCTATCTCGTGGGAGAAGCTGATACAGTTGTCACTTATCATCAGGAATGGGCAGACCAACTCAGAGTCCACCATCCAGATCTAACGGATAAAGAAAAAGCCCTTGAAATCGTCAAGGACTCTGTGGGTACTATCTTTGAGCGTGTACTTGAGGATGCAGGAGTCTACAAACAGACGGAACAAGGACAGGCAGCCTTTATGCGCTTTGTAGAACAAGTCGGAATTTTGTCAGACTAGGAACTTTCTCCTTGCGCAGTCCTATAAAAAGTAGTATCATAGTGTCGTTTGAAATATCAGGAGGAAACGATGAAAGATTTTCATTTTGACGCTATATCTGCCTTTGAAAATTACGAAATTGAACAAATGAGAGATGGTCACGTTGTGGTGACAACAAAAGTAGTGGACTCGTCGCTCAACTACTATGGCAATGCCCATGGTGGCTATCTATTCACACTATGTGACCAAATCAGTGGTTTGGTGGTTATCTCGCTAGGACTAGACGGGGTGACTCTCCAATCCTCTATCAACTACCTCAAGGCAGGAAAACTCGACGATGTGCTGACCATTAAAGGAGAATGTGTTCATCAAGGTCGTACAACCTGTGTGGTGGATGTCGATATTACCAATCAAGAAGGCAGAAATGTCTGTAAAGCAACCTTTACCATGTTTGTCACAGGCCAGCGATCAGAAGACAGACAGGTAAGGATATAGAGAAACAAAAGAGAGTCTGAACAGAAAGTCTTAAAAATTAGAAAAAGGCATAATATCAGGTGTTGAAAACCTTGATATTATGCCTTTTATTGTAGGAAGATTAACTTCATTTTTCTTATAATTGAGTTTCTATTCAGTTTTTTTGTTATTTTCATTTAAAAAATGTATAAATCAAAACTATTGTTATATTGAATTATAAATTGGCGTCTCAAAAATTAATCATTTTAACTATCAAGACTATCCATCAAAATTTTGGAAATAATTGTATGACCAGCTCCCGAAGAATAACTTGAGTATAAACCATTTGGAAGCCAATTTTCATATGAAGAATTTATTTTTTTGATTGCTATATTGATTTCTTCTAATAAACTTTGCTTATCACTTATTACAACAGATTTTTCTTTTAAATAACTATTTATAAATTTAACAATTGCACTAGACCCAATGGTACCTTGAATAATACTATTACCCCCCTTATTCTTATACAGCTGTGGCCATTTATTTTCAATAGAATTCCAAATAGTATTGATAACCTCTAAACAAAAATCTATGCATTCAGTTAATTCTGAAAAACCATCTAAAGAAATAAGATTTTTATTATTTAAATAATTAACAATTGGCATATATGCTCTGACAAACGAGTTAAGAGAAATTATCTTCCCTGTAGCTCTCGGCGTCCCTTCCCAAGCGATATTATTATAAAAATGCGAATCTTTAGAACCATCCAATTTTCGAGCAATCTCTACTAAAATATATTGTTTTTTAGCTGAAATTTCTTTTTCTTCGAAATTTGAGTATAGTGTTTTAGCTATTAGGGCTAAAGAGGTATCAACCTTTTTTGAGGTTTTGTTTATAGTTATAAATGTCTCAACTTCCAGATTTATACTCGGCTTTATTAAAGTAATAATGTTAACTTCATAATCCTTAATTCTTTCATATAGGGCATTATCTCTATCCTTAATATTTTTAAATGCTTGAACTCTATGTTGACCATCAACAATATACAATGTTTCATCTTCTCGTAAAGAACAAATGATTGGGCTTGGGAAAAGAAAGTTCCCTTTTTTAAATTCTTCAGTAATATATTTTTCTATTTTAGAGACATGTTTTTCATTTATTTCTCGTTGATAACCTTTAAAAGTCTGAGGGTCAAAAACATCTACTACCGTTACTCCAATTAATTTATCTATAGTCATATTTATAGATTCAATCCCAGCAAATCCTGAGTGGATTTGATTAATTTTATTCGCTTTCATCTAATTTTATCCTTTTTGTTTTAAATCCGTCTTTCTCTAACAATCCTAATAGTGAAGGCTTGTTGTTTTGAACTTCTTCGTCCTCATCATCGTCCTTATAAATATCTAACACTTCATCTTCAATTTCACTTTCCGAATCTAATTCATAATATTCTATAATGGAAAAAATAATAACATCTAAAAAACTCTCATGTTCTATACTTTCAAAACAGTACTCAAAAATTTTCTTAATTGATTCTAATTCATCCGGATGAAGTATAGTAGATAGTATTCCTTTCAAATCATCATAAACGAAACTGTCTTTTAGATTTATAAAAATGAAACTGCTTTTTATTTCAATTTTTTTGTTACTCATCAACTGAATTAGTAACTCTTCCATGACTTTATTATTTTTACGAATAAACACATTAAAGAAAATTGAATATAAATAATGAGAATTTAGAGGATCTACCAATTGACTTTCTTCAAGATAAATCGTGAGCAGTTGTTTCAATAACTTATCTTTTTCATATGTTTCTTTGCTTAGTAGATATAGCTGTCTATCGCAACTAGTAAGAGTGTTCCATATCTCCTCAACATTCCTCTTTTTTTCGTCAATACGAAAATCAAAATTATTTGGCTTATAAATTGAACCATGTTCAACTTCTCCCCACAAATTATGAACAGACGATTTAATTTGTATTTCAAATCCAAATTTTAGTTCGGGGTCTACTTCCGATTTCACAAAACCCTTGAACTTCATTATTGGGTGACCATTAGCTTGTTGATTAGTTGGATTCAATTGATTGTCCGAAATTTCAATATGTTCCTTCTTTTTTAAAAAACTAATCAACTCATTAGCAAATTGCTCCTCTTCATTGAAAAATAATGTATTTATTCTATAACCAATAAAGTCAGGTAAGTTACTACTAAGAGTTTTTTTATTTACTTCATCATTCTCTTCGTCATATATCCAGCTACTTATATAATTATTTCTGACTAATTTATCCACAAAGCTAACGTCTGTTTTTATCCTATTTTGTTTTCCTATAATCTTTTTATGATTGTTACTATCTATAAACTCTTGAAGGTATTCATTTAAACGATTATTAGCTTTGTTCACAGAATCAGAGAGCAATTTAAATATTTTTAACCAGTCCTGTTTACTCGCTACCATGTTATTTCTCCCATTTTTTAATATAGTCCCCAATTTTTTTTACAATTTCTGTTACTAAAGCATTCCCCATAAAGAACATACGCATTTTATCAGAAACGTCAACAATAGACCCATCAATTAATTTCTTTTTTGCTGTCCAATTATCTGGAAAATCTTGAAGACGTTCTGCTTCAACCGGAGTTATAAGACGGTATTTACCATTAACTTTAAGAAAATGGGTTGAACGGTTAACGGTACCTTCAGAAGTTAACATTGTACGACCAGGTAAATGTAAATCGTCATAAGGAGCCATTCCGCCTTCTGAATAGATATAAGTATGGCCATCGGCAGAAGTACGTTCTATTCGTTTAGGACCGCGTAGGAATTGGAATTTTTCCAATTTTGCTGGATCTGTAATGAAATATTTATCAGGAACATCCTTTTCATCCTGAAGAATTTCACCTAATGTAATTGGTCTTCTATTAAAGTTAGGCTCTGTATCGATAGAGTAGTATTTTCCATATCTCATAATCCCTGTGTTCCAGACAGTACCTGTGAAATTATCAGATACCTCTACGATATCATCTCCAAGTTCATGAAAAACATGTCTATTTTTAACTGGTATGTTTTTAATTGGAAATTGGGTCGCGAATAAACCTGTTCTAAACAAATAATCATCATATTTATTTTCTTCAGCTACAGATTCATTGTTTTCATATTGTTCATCAACTGATTTAGCAAATTTGGTATCATTACGATATACGAAAAAGAATACACGACGTCTTCGTTGGCTTCTTCCATACTCAGCAGCATTAATAACTCTCCACTCTACAGAATATCCAAGATTATTAAAAGCTGTTAGCATGATTGCAAAATCACGTCCTCTCTGTTTTGAGGGCGCTTTTAAAAGCCTATCCACATTTTCCAGAATTAAGTATTTGGGTTTAATGATTTCCGTTGCTCTAATGATTTCCCAAAATAAAACTCCTTTTTTTCCTTCAATACCTTTCTCATTTTTCTTGCTACGCGCAACAGAGTAATCTTGGCAAGGAAAACCACCGACAATCATATCGGCATCCATTTTGGAAAATTGTTCGTCTGTTATATCAGAGATACTAATATTGATGTTTTCGCTATTGGGGAAGTGATAATCATAGACCTCAAATGCGTCTTGAGATTTACGAGATGGTTCCCATTGGTTTGCCCATTTTGTTTTAAAGAGTTGCTTATCGGCATTTTCTAATCCTATCCGAAAACCGCCAACTCCAGCAAATAGTTCGAGAACTTTCATCTTTTCTCCTTCATTTTTTTACAGTTTAGTCCATTATATACTATTTTCAATGATTGATCAAGTATTAATGTTTGCTTTAGTTTAATTTGATATAATATAAAAGATAGGAGAAGAAAATGGATCAAAACTTATTTAACTATAACGATGAAGATATCGATAGTGTTATTGAATATTCTCACAAACTATTAAATAGAAAATTTTCCGATGTTATGGAAGAGTATAATCGTTCTCTTTATAAATCATATGACGATTATAATGATAGAGTAGTCTCTGAGGTACAAGATAAAGCAATTAGTATGAAGTCAAAAGGGCAGTATGGAAATTATATTGAAAAATATTTCTATGGTTATCAGCCAAATAGTGACTCGAAAGCTGACTTTGAAAAAATAGGTGTAGAATTAAAAGTTACTCCTTTTAAGATAAACAAAAATGGGACACTTAGTGCCAAAGAACGACTTGTATTGACAATACTAAACTATATGGAGGAAAATTTAGAGGATTTTTACTCCACTCATTTATGGAAAAAATGTGCAAAGATTTTGTTATTGTTTTACAATGGCTTAATTCCTAATCAAACAATGGAGGACTATATCATTGAAAAAATATTTTTATATGAATGGTTTGAGGAGGACATGGCAGTCATCCTTGAAGACTATCAGAAGATTGCAGATAAAATCAAAAATGGAAGGGCGCATGAATTATCAGAATCAGATGGAAACTATTTATCAACTTGTACAAAAGGAGCAGGTAAAGGAAAGGATTTAAGACAGCAACCATTTAGTCATGAATTAGCAAAACAAAGAGCTTGGGAATTAAAATCAAGTTATATGACCTATCTGATTAATCATAAAATCTTTAACCAATCAGATCAAGAAAGTGTTCTGGCAAATTTTAGAGGTGAGAAAAAATCATTTACTGAGGTTATTGCAGAGAAGATTCTCTCCTATAAAGGTTTCTCTGAACAAGAGTTATATGATAGATTTGAAGTGAATCCAAAAGCCAAAGGTAAGAATAGTACTTTGATTAGAAAAATTTTAGGATTAACAGGGGATTTAGATAAGACAAAAGAATTTCAAAAAGCAAACATGAATTTGAGAGTTATTCGAGTAGATAAGAATAATTTACCTAAGGAAGACTCCCCATTTAAAACTTATTGTTTTAAAGAACTAGCAGCAACAGATAGTTGGGAATCATCACATGTTTATAATGAAATATATAATAAACGATTCCTCTTCGTTATTTTTAAGGAAATTGAACCTAAGCTATTTGTATTAGATTCTATCAAGTTTTGGGGATTTCAGGATAGACAATTAGAAGAAATACAAAGAGTATGGCAGGAAACTAGACAAATTATTTCTGACGGAGTTAAATTAACTCAAAATGGTAATAAAGTTTCAACTAATTTCCCTCAAAGTAAGATAAATAGAATCCTATTTACGAAATTACATGCTACCAATGCTTATTATGAAATTGAAAAAGGAAAATTTGTTGGGAAAGGCTCATTATCTGATACGGATGAACTTCCAGATGGACGTAGGATTACAAAACACTCCTTTTGGATGCCTAAGAAGTTTATAAAAGAAATATTAGATGGGAATTGGGATTGATTGTATTTATAATCAATTTGTGATAAACAAAAAAAGAGGCTCACACCTCTTTTTCTTATTCCTTTTTATGATTTAATACTGCATTGAGGACAATGGCGAGGAGGCTGGCTACGACGATTCCGTTTGAGAAGAACATTTGGAAGGCTGTCGGCATGCTGACAAAGAGATTACTGTTGTTGAGTCCGACACCTGCAGCGATTGATACAGCTGCAATAAGGAAGTTGTGTTCATTGTTAGCAAAGTCAACACGAGCGAGAATTTGCATCCCTTGAATAGACACAAAACCAAACATCACCAGCATGGCACCACCGAGGACAGGACTCGGAATGATTTGGGCAAGGGCACCAAACTTAGGAAGGAGTCCAAGGAGAACCAGGAAACCAGCCGCGTAGTAGATTGGAAGACGAGTCTTGATACCTGACAATTTAACCAAACCAACGTTTTGTGAAAATCCTGTGTATGGGAAGGTGTTAAAGATTCCTCCGAGAAGTACGGCCAAACCTTCTGCACGGTAACCGTTGCGAAGGCGCGTGCTGTCGATTGGGTCTTTCGTGATATCAGACAAGGCTAGATAAACACCAGTCGATTCAACCATAGACACCGTTGCGATGATACACATCATGACAATAGATGAGATTTCAAAGGTTGGCATCCCAAAGTAGAGTGGAGTTGGGACATGGACAAGTGGTGCTGCCGCAACAGGAGAGAAATCAACCAAGCCCATGCTAGCAGCAATGGCAGTTCCAACAACTAGACCAATCAAAATGGAGATTGACTTGATAAATCCTTTGGTAAAGATGTTGATCAAGAGGATAATCAGAACAGTGATGGCTGCAAGTAAGAGACTTTGACCAGTTGGCTCTGGAACGTTATTTCCCATATTTCCAATAGCGACAGGAATCAAGGTCAAACCAATCGTGGTAATAACAGAGCCTGTTACGATAGATGGGAAGAGATTGGCTACTTTTGAGAAGATGCCTGAAACAAGAACCACGTAAATCCCTGATGCGATAAGGGCACCAAACATAGCACCACTACCATGGCTTTGACCAATCATAATCAAAGGAGCGACTGATTGGAAGGCAACTCCGAGAACGACTGGTAGTCCAATTCCAAAGTATTTGTTGAGTTGGAGTTGGAGGAAGGTTGCCACCCCACACATGAAGATATCTGTGGAAATCAGGTAGGTCAACTGCTCAGCTGAATAGCCAAGGGCTGTTGCAATCATGATGGGAACTAGGATAGAACCTGAATACATGGCAAGTAAGTGCTGCAAGCCAAGAACGGCTGCTTGCGAGTGTTTTTCTTGAGTTTGCATTAGAGATCTGCCTCCTTAAAAATAACTTGACCATTTTCAAAACGATCCAAACGAGCGAGTGATAGGACAGGATAACCTGCTTTTTCAAGCAAATCACGGCCATCTTGGAAAGATTTTTCAATCACAATACCGATAGCTTCGACTGTGGCACCAGCTTGTTCGATGATTTGAATCAAGCCTTTGGCAGCTTGGCCATTAGCAAGGAAATCGTCGATAATCAAGACCTTGTCCTCTGGTGAGAGGAATTTTCCAGCGATAGAAACGGTGCTGGTCACTTGCTTGGTAAAGGAGTAAACTTGGGCAGTTAAGATGCCTTCGTTCATAGTGATGTTCTTAGCTTTTTTGGCGAAAATCATGGGAACATTCAAGGCCTCAGCTGTAAAAATGGCTGGGGCAATACCCGACGCTTCAATGGTCACGACCTTGGTAATGCCAGTAGCAGCAAATTTTTCCGCAAAAACCTTACCAATCTCTCGCATCAAGCTAAAGTCAACTTGGTGGGTTAAAAAGGAATCCACCTTGAGAATGTTGTCACCCAAGATATGCCCATCCTTGAGAATGCGCTCTTCTAATAATTTCATAAGACCTCCTAAAGTCTAAAAGCCAATCCATTTGCTTGTTTCTGATCCTTAACCAGAAAAAACTAATAGAAAAAAGACCTACTTAATCTCTAAGCAAGTCCCCAAAATAGGCATGACAAAAAAGACCATCCCCTCAAGCTGACTTACTTATTGTTAGGTGTTCCGGCACCTTGTAGAAACGTCGTGCCAATTCACGACATAAACAAGTAAAACGATATTCAATTTTAAACAGGCTTGTACCAATGTTTTTATTTTACACAAAAAAACTTTAAAAATCAAATATTTTGTTAGTGTTTTTTATAAAAAAACGAACAAATAGAAGAAAAATGGACAAAAATTCGGTTATTGGCTAACATTTATACTCAATGAAAATCAAAGAGCAAACTAGGAAGCTAGCCGCAGGTTGCTCAAAACACTGTTTTGAGGTTGCATATGGAAGCTGACGTGGTTTGAAGAGATTTTCGAAGAGTATTAGAAGATTTTTTATCATAAAAGGCATATTATCAAGATTTTTCAAGATCTGATAATATGCCTTTTTCTGATTTGAAATATTTTTTGCTAAACCTTTATTATTCTACTCGCTAAATCTTAAAAAATAGCCATCTGGATCCAAAACTGCAAATTCATGTGGATAGATATAATGATCCCCAACACGAAACTTTCTTTTGGTTAAGGGAAGATAAATAGGATAGTCAGCTTCCAGCAGTTTTTGGTGGAGCTGAGGAACATCTGCAATGCCAAAGGAAATATTGACACCGCGCCCGAAAGGATAGGTCAGTTGAGCTAATTCTTCTGCGCTGCCTTCTTCTAGCATAAGTTGGCAGTCTTCAAGCGAGAGGAAGAGAAATTTCTCCTCTGGACGATCGTATTCGACAGAGAATCCTAGCAGGTCGCAGTAGAAGTGACGTGATTTTTCGATGTCAGATACTACAAATTCAGGAATGACAGCTTGATAGTCCATTCGTTTTCTCCTTAGAGTTCAATCTCCAAGACAATGGGTGTGTGGTCTTGACGAGCTCCTGAGTCAATCATGTCAGACTTGGTCACCTTGTCAGCGATGCGGTTACTTGTGAGCCAGTAGTCGATTCTCCAGCCTGTATTATTGATTTTAGAAGTCTTGCTGCGTTGTGCCCACCAAGTGTAGCGTTCTGGAACATCGCCATGAATATGGCGGAAGGTGTCGGTAAATCCAGTTGCCAAAAGGTTGGTAAATCCAGCACGTTCCTCGTCGGTAAATCCAGGTGAACGGCGGTTGCTAGCAGGATTTGCAAGGTCGATTTCATTGTGGGCCACATTGTAGTCACCGGTCGCAAGGACTGGTTTTTCTTTGTCTAGTTCAGCCAAGTACTCAGCATATTTGACATCCCAGACTTGGCGTTCTTCCAAGCGTTTGAGGCCATCGCCAGCGTTTGGGGTGTAAACTTGGGTCACGAAAAATTCATCAAATTCCAAGGTGATGATGCGGCCTTCCAAGTCCATGGTAGAAGGAGCACCGATTTCTGGAAAAGTGACAGTGGGTGTAAGTTCTTTCTTATAAAGGAACATGGTTCCAGCATAGCCTTTACGGGCAGGTTCTTGGGAAGAGCGCCAGGTGTTTTCGTAGCCTGGGAAGAGTTCTTCTAAAATTTCCAAGTGTTTCTTTGTAGGACCCTTGGCAGAAAGCTTTGTTTCTTGAATAGCGATAATATCAGCATTTTCAGCGACCAAGGTTTGTAGGACTTCTTGGGACAATTTGGCACGAGCTGAGTCGCTAGTGAGGGCTGCATTGAGGGAATCAATATTCCATGAGATAAGTTTCATAAAGTTACCTTTTTCATTCAGATTATAGATTTTATTATACCAAAAAAAGATCTATTTCCCCAACGTATGGTTTGAAAAATCACCCTTTAGATTTTATCCTAAGAAAATAAAAATTCCCTAAACTATTTTGAAAAAAATCTAAATAGTTCTTGTATTTAGAATGGAAAGGTGTATAATGTTATTTAGAAAAACATCTAAATAGAAAGTGAAGTTACATATATGTCAAATAAGAGAACAATCCTTCTTTTTGTGGTCTTGGCTTATGCCCTTGCTTGGATAATATGGTTGTCACTATGGCTAAGTGGTGTTGGTTTAAATTCTCCATGGAGTCAACTTGCTAGTATTGTAGCCATGTGGATGCCTGCACTTGCAGTCTTTCTCTTAGGGAAAATCACGAATCAACCTAGTGGAATCAAATCTAAATTAGTCGTGAATCTCAAGAGGAACTGGAGCTTTTACTTACTAGCTATCTGGTTACCAGCAGTTATCAGTTTTTTAGGAGCAGGACTTTATTTTCTTGTATTCCCTAGCAATTTCAGCCTTGGTTTTGAATCTATTCAAGCTATTTTACAAGAAAAAGGAGTCCTTCAATCACCGATTCCCTTATCTTTCTTGGCCTTGATTCAAATCCTATCTAGTTTGACCTACGCTCCTTTTCTTAATAGTTTCTTTGCATTGGGGGAGGAAATTGGTTGGCGTGGCTATCTTTACCCAGTGCTAAGAGGACGCTTTTCACTAGTCCAGACTCATGTCTTACTTGCTCTCATTTGGAGTCTATGGCATTTACCAATCAATTTGCAAGGATATAATTATGGCCTTACTTATTTTGCTTATCCCGTTTTGGGAGTTGTTGCTATGTTTCTATCTTGTTTTAGCCTAGGAATATTGTTGAGCTGGTTGTTGGAAAAGACAGGTTCTATCTGGGCTTCTGCCCTATTTCATGGGGCAATCAATGCAACTGCAGGTATTGGGTTACTCTTTCAATTACCAGGAGAAAAAGTTTCAAGCCTCTTGATTTTAGGGCCATCACCGACTGGAATGCTATCAGTTCTACCTTGCTTATTCCTAGCCCTACTAATATTACAAAGGGAAAGGAGTCATTATGAGTTTTGCAAATAGTTTTAAAGCCTTATCTCATCCAGTTAGGAGAGAGATTTTAAATTTACTCAAAGCAGGTAGATTATCTGCAGGAGAAATTGCCAGTCAATTTGAGTTGACTAGTGCAACTATTTCACACCATCTCACGATTTTGAAAGCAGCGGATTTGATTCATGAAATGAAAGAAAAAAACTTTATTTATTATGAGTTAAATACATCGGTTTTAGAGGATATAATGGTTTGGTTAGCAGATCTGAAAGGAGATCATTTTGATGAAGATAAAAATCAATAAGAAATTGGTATTATTTACGAGCATTCTCATCCTACTACCTTCCCTTGTAGGTTGTGTTTTCTGGAATCAATTACCAGAGGAGATACCCACTCATTTTAATCTACTGGGTCAAGCAGATGGCTACAATCATAAAATGTCTGCTATCTTTGGATTACCGACTCTCATGCTTTTGATGCATTGGTTGCTTCTATTTATAATGATTAAGGATCCTAAATCTAGCAATATCAGTTCAAAAATACAAGTTTTGATTTACTGGATTATTCCTTTTGTATCTTGTCTATTAATGATTTCTATCTTCGGAGAATCTTTGGGTTATTCCATGATGAGTGGGCTACTAGCTCAGATTTTTATGGGAGTCGTGATGATCGTAATTGGAAATTATCTACCAAAAACACACCTAAATTATATAATCGGTATTCGACTACCGTGGACTTTGGAGAATGATGAAAACTGGAGAAAAACGCATCGCCTAGCTGGAAAAATTTGGGTATTAGGAGGATTGTTATTGTTTCTAAATTCCTTTGTGCAACTGTATGTTTACTGGGTATTCTTCTTGACACTTTTCTTTGTAGTGATAATTCCTAGTGTCTATTCTTATCAATTATCAAAATCAGGATCTTGAAATAGCTACTGGAGTCATTAGTTTGAGAAGTTGGTCTGATATGTCTATTTCCCCAATGTATGGTTTGAAAAATTACCCTCTTTCATTTATAATGAAGAATGATTTTATGAAAAGGCGTGAAAATAAATGAAATTTTACTCATATGACTATGTACTTAGCCAAATCAGTCAGCAAAATGGCATCATGATTGGCTTTGGAATTGTGCTCCTAGCTATCACAGGATTTTTTGCTTTTAAGGCCTATCGTGATAAAAAGGGGACTAAGTTTCGGGAATTGGTCATGATTTTGGCCTTGACCTTAGTGGTCATGCTTTTGGTGACAATTTCAAAATACCAGACCAATCAAGCCTCTAACAACCAATTTCAAACCTCCCTTCATTTCATAGAGGTCATTTCCAAAGACTTGGGAGTGGATAAATCAGAAGTTTATGTCAATACTTCTGCAACCACTGATGGAGCGCTTGTCAAGGTAGGTCCAAATGTCTACCGCGCCATGAACGGGAGCCAACCAGACAAGTATCTTTTAGAGAAATTAGAATTGCATCAAACAGACGCTATTGAATTGGTGGAGGTAAACAAATGACACTCAACTATATGGAAATTTTAATCAAACTGGCCCTGGGACTCTTCTCGCTTGTTTTTGTTATCAATGTGACAGGAAAGGGGAACCTAGCACCTAACTCTGCGACAGACCAAATTCAGAACTATGTTCTTGGTGGTATCATCGGTGGGGTGATTTACAATAGTTCAATCAATATTCTGCAGTACGCAGTGATTTTGATGATGTGGACGATTTTGGTCTTGACCCTCAAATGGCTCAACAACAATGTTCGTTTTGTCAAACGCTTGATTGATGGGAAACCAACTCTCCTGATCAAAAATGGGCAGATTGACCCAGAAGCCTGTCGTTCAGTTGGCTTGTCTGCAGCGGATGTAGCCCTTAAACTTCGTAGCCAAGGGATTTTCCAGATGAAGCAAGTTAAACGAGCTGTGCAGGAGCAAAATGGTCAACTCATCGTGATCCAAATGGGAGATGAAAATCCTAAGTATCCAGTTGTGACCGACGGTGTCATTCAAGTAGACGTCTTGGAAACGATTGGTCGTAGCGAAGAGTGGCTACTTGATAATCTCAGCAAACAAGGACATGACAATGTTGCCAATATCTTTATCGCTGAGTATGACAAGGGTGCGGTCACAGTCGTAACCTATGAATAAGAAAAGCCTGGGGTCTTGTACTCTTCGAAAATCTCTTCAAACTGCGTCAACGTCGCCTTGCCGTATGTATATGTTACTGACTTCGTCAGTTCTATCTACAACCTCAAAGCAGTGCTTTGAGCAACCTGCGGCTAGTTTCCTAGTTTGCTCTTTGATTTTCATTGAGTATTGGCCTCAGGTTTCCATTTGCAATCAGAAAGGGATTTTATGTCCATTATTCAAAAACTTTGGTGGTTTTTCAAGTTAGAAAAACGCCGTTATCTAGTCGGAATTGTGGCCCTGGTCTTGGTTTCCGTCCTCAATCTTATTCCACCTATGGTTATGGGGCGAGTCATTGATGCCATCACATCGGGGCAATTAACCCAGCAGGACCTCCTTCTTGACCTATTTTACTTGCTTCTTGCTGCCTTTGGGATGTACTATCTGCGCTATGTTTGGCGGATGTATATCCTTGGGACTTCCTACCGTCTGGGACAGATTATGCGGTCTCGTTTGTTTGAGCATTTCACAAAAATGTCTCCAGCCTTTTATCAGACTTATCGGACGGGGGATCTGATGGCACATGCCACCAATGATATCAATGCCTTAACCCGTCTCGCAGGGGGAGGGGTTATGTCAGCGGTGGATGCCTCAATTACGGCTTTAGTGACCTTGCTGACCATGCTCTTTAGCATTTCGTGGCAAATGACCCTAGTTGCCATTTTACCCTTACCTTTCATGGCTTATGCGACCAGTCGTTTAGGTAGAAAGACACATAAGGCCTTTGGCGAATCGCAAGCCGCCTTTTCCGAACTCAATAACAAGGTACAGGAGTCCGTTTCAGGTATCAAAGTGACCAAGTCTTTCGGTTATCAGTCGGATGAGATCAAGTCCTTTCAGGCGGTTAATGAATTGACCTTCCAAAAGAACCTGCAAACCATGAAATACGATAGTCTCTTTGACCCCATGGTTCTCTTATTTGTTGGTTCATCCTATGTCTTAACCCTCTTAGTCGGATCTTTGATGGTTCAGGAAGGGCAGATTACAGTTGGGAATCTGGTCACCTTTATCAGCTATTTGGATATGCTAGTTTGGCCTCTTATGGCTATTGGTTTCCTCTTTAATATCACTCAGCGAGGCAAGGTTTCCTACCAGCGGATTGAGGAACTGTTGTATCAGAAATCACCTGTACAAGACCCTGAGTTTCCTTTAGATAGCATTGAAAACGGGCGCTTGCAGTACGCTATTGATAGTTTTGCATTTGAAAATGAGGAAACACTGACGGATATTCACTTTAGTCTGGAAAAAGGGCAAACATTGGGCTTGGTTGGGCAAACAGGCTCTGGGAAAACATCCTTGATCAAGCTCCTTTTGCGTGAATACGATGTGGTCAAGGGAGCCATTTATCTAAATGGTCACGATATTCGGGACTATCGTCTGACAGACCTTCGTAGTCTTATGGGCTATGTCCCCCAGGACCAGTTTCTCTTTGCGACCTCTATCTTAGACAATATTCGCTTTGGAAATCCTAACTTATCACTTTCAGCAGTCGAGGAAGTGACGAAGCTAGCTCAAGTTTACCAAGACATTCTAGCCATGCCTCAAGGCTTTGATACCTTGATTGGTGAAAAGGGAGTCAGTCTCTCAGGTGGTCAAAAGCAACGTCTGGCCATGAGTCGGGCCATGATTTTAGACCCAGATATTTTGATTTTAGATGATTCCTTGTCGGCCGTGGATGCCAAGACAGAGTATGCGATTATTGACAATCTTAAGGAGACGCGAAAGGACAAGACAACCATTATTACGGCTCATCGCCTGAGTGCGGTTGTCCATGCAGATCTGATCTTAGTCCTGCAAAACGGACAAATTATCGAACGGGGCACGCACGAAGACCTACTAGCCATGGATGGCTGGTATGCCCAAACCTACCAGTCTCAGCAGCTGGAAATGAAGGGAGAAGAAGATGCAGAATAAGAAAGAACAATGGGCTGTATTGAAGCGCTTGATGTCCTATCTCAAACCTTACGGCCTCCTGACCTTTTTGGCACTCAGTTTTCTCCTAGCGACGACGGTCATTAAAAGTGTCATTCCCCTTGTGGCTTCCCACTTTATAGACCAGTATCTCAGCAATCTCAATCAACTTGCCGTTACCGTTTTGCTGGTCTACTATGGCCTTTATATCCTACAAACTCTGGTCCAGTATGTCGGCAATCTTCTCTTTGCGCGCGTGTCCTACAGTATTGTTAGGGATATTCGTCGCGATGCCTTTGCCAATATGGAAAAGCTGGGTATGTCTTATTTTGACAAGACGCCAGCAGGCTCTATCGTCTCTCGTTTGACAAATGACACCGAGACTATTAGTGATATGTTTTCGGGGATTTTATCTAGCTTTATCTCAGCAGTTTTCATCTTTCTGACAACTCTTTATACCATGTTGGTGTTGGATTTTCGTTTGACAGCTTTGGTCTTGCTCTTTCTCCCCTTGATTTTCCTTTTGGTCAATCTCTATCGGAAAAAATCAGTGAAAATCATTGAGAAAACCAGAAGTCTCTTGTCAGATATCAATAGCAAGCTGGCTGAAAACATCGAGGGAATCAGAATAATCCAGGCCTTTAATCAAGAGAAGCGCCTACAGGCAGAATTTGATGAAATCAACCAAGAACACTTGGTCTATGCCAACCGTTCTGTAGCCTTGGATGCCCTCTTTTTGCGCCCTGCCATGAGTTTGCTTAAACTCCTAGGATATGCAGTTTTAATGGCCTATTTTGGCTACCGTGGACTTTATCTGGGAATAACAGCTGGAACCATGTATGCCTTTATCCAGTATATCAATCGTCTCTTTGACCCCTTGATTGAGGTGACGCAAAACTTTTCAACTCTGCAAACGTCTATGGTTTCTGCAGGTCGTGTCTTTGCTCTGATAGACGAGAGGACCTATGAACCTCTTCAAGAAAATGGGCAGGCTAAAGTCAAAGAAGGCAATATCCGTTTTGAACATGTATGTTTCTCTTATGATGGAAAACATCCGATTCTGGATGACATTTCTTTCTCTGTTAATAAGGGTGAAACCATTGCTTTTGTGGGTCATACAGGTTCTGGGAAATCTTCGATTATCAATGTCCTCATGCGCTTTTATGAATTCCAGTCAGGGAGAGTTCTCTTAGATGGTGTGGATATCAGGAACTACAGTCAGGAAGAGCTGAGAAAAAACATCGGCCTGGTCTTGCAGGAACCCTTCCTCTATCATGGAACAATCAAGTCCAATATCGCCGTGTACCAAGAGATAAGTGATGACCAGGTCCAGGCTGCAGCAGCATTCGTGGATGCAGATTCCTTTATTCAGGACCTTCCGCAGGGTTACAACTCCCCTGTTTCCGAGCGTGGCTCCAGTTTTTCAACTGGACAGCGCCAGCTTCTTGCCTTTGCTAGAACAGTCGCCAGTCAGCCTAAAATCCTGATCTTGGATGAAGCGACAGCCAATATTGACTCTGAAACAGAAAGTCTGGTTCAAGTTTCTCTGGCGAAGATGAGACAGGGGCGGACAACCATTGCCATTGCTCACCGCCTTTCTACAATCCAAGATGCCAACTGTATCTATGTTTTGGATAAGGGGCGCATTATCGAGAGTGGAACTCATGAGGAACTCTTGGCCTTGGGAGGAACCTATCACAAGATGTATAGCTTGCAGGCAGGGGCCATGTCCTAATACTCTTTGATTTTCATTGAGTCAAAGAAGGAAATCTTTCAAATTACAGATTTCTTTCACCGCCTTTTCCATTTTGTGGTATAATGAAAAATGTTGACAAATAGTATAATAAAAACAAAGGAGAAACAGCATGCTGAAATGGGAAGACTTGCCCGTGGAAATGAAATCAAGCGAGGTTGAGTCTTACTACCAGCTTGTCTCTAAAAGGAAGGGTTCGCTGATTTTCAAACGTTGCTTGGACTGGGTTCTAGCCTTGGTCTTACTAGTTCTGACCTCTCCCATCTTTCTCATTTTGAGCATTTGGATCAAGTTGGATAGCAAGGGGCCAGTGATTTACAAACAAGAGCGCGTGACCCAGTACAACCGTCGGTTCAAGATTTGGAAGTTCCGTACCATGGTGACGGATGCGGATAAAAAAGGAAGTCTGGTGACTTCTGCTAACGATAGCCGCATTACCAAGGTTGGCAATTTCATCCGCCGTGTCCGTTTAGACGAACTGCCTCAGTTGGTCAATGTCCTTAAAGGCGAGATGTCTTTTGTCGGTACACGACCTGAAGTGCCGCGCTACACAAAGCAGTATAGCCCTGAAATGATGGCGACCTTGCTCTTACCAGCAGGGATTACCTCTCCAGCCAGCATTCACTACAAGGATGAGGACACTATCATCAGTCAAATGACGGAGAAAGGTCTGTCAGTTGACCAGGCCTATGTCGAACATGTCCTTCCTGAAAAGATGCGCTATAACCTCGCCTATCTCCGAGAGTTTAGTTTCCTTGGAGACATCAAAATCATGTTTCAAACCGTGTTTGAAGTGCTAAAATAAAGTAGTCATGAGAAAATGAGTACAGATAAAAGGAGCAAATCAATGCCAAATTACAATATTCCATTTTCACCTCCCGATATTACAGAAGCAGAAATTGCTGAAGTAGCGGACACTCTGCGTTCTGGTTGGATTACAACTGGTCCTAAGACCAAAGAACTGGAGCGTCGCTTATCTCAATACACACAGACGCCTAAGACTGTCTGCCTCAACTCTGCGACTGCCGCTCTTGAGTTGATTTTGCGCGTCTTGGAAGTGGGAC
This sequence comes from Streptococcus sp. UMB0029, assembly GCF_002871495.1. Classification (GTDB taxonomy): domain Bacteria; phylum Bacillota; class Bacilli; order Lactobacillales; family Streptococcaceae; genus Streptococcus. The sequence goes on along the minus strand of NZ_PNGD01000014.1, from coordinate 44,326 downwards.
CTGGTGATGAAGTCATCGTTCCAGCCATGACCTATACAGCTTCATGTAGTGTCATTACGCACGTAGGAGCAACCCCTGTCATGGTGGATATCCAAGCAGATACCTTTGAAATGGACTATGACCTGCTGGAGCAAGCTATCACTGAAAAGACAAAGGTGATCATCCCAGTAGAACTTGCAGGGATTGTTTGCGACTATGACCGTTTGTTCCAAGTTGTGGAGAAGAAACGTGATCTCTTTACCGCTTCAAGCAAGTGGCAAAAAGCCTTTAACCGTATCGTGATTGTTTCTGATAGTGCTCATGCTTTGGGATCTACTTATAAAGGACAGCCAGCTGGTTCTATCGCTGACTTTACTTCCTTCTCATTCCACGCCGTTAAGAACTTTACAACGGCAGAAGGTGGAAGTGCCACTTGGAAAGCCAATCCAGCGATTGACGACGAAGAGATGTACAAGGAATTCCAAATTCTTTCCCTTCATGGTCAAACTAAGGATGCTCTTGCTAAGATGCAACTGGGTTCATGGGAATACGATATCGTCACACCAGCCTACAAGTGCAATATGACCGATATCATGGCGTCACTTGGTTTGATACAATTGGACCGTTACCCTGGTTTGCTAGAACGTCGTAAGGAGATCGTGGACCGCTATGATCGTGGTTTTGCAGGTTCTCGCATCCATCCTTTGGCACACAAGACTGAGACTGTCGAATCTTCACGTCACCTCTACATCACCCATGTAGAAGGTGCTAGCCTAGAGGACCGCAATCTTATCATCCAAGAATTGGCTAAAGCAGGAATTGCAAGTAACGTCCACTACAAACCGCTTCCGCTCTTGACAGCCTATAAGAACCTTGGCTTTGATATGGCGAATTATCCCAAGGCCTATGCCTTCTTTGAAAATGAAATTACGCTTCCACTTCATACTAAACTAAGCGATGAAGAAGTAGACTATATCATTGAGACTTTCAAAACAGTTTCTGAAAAAGTGCTAACTTTATCAAAAAAATCGTAAAAAAGTCTTGACAAAGAAAAAACAAAGTATTAAAATAAGTTCAACAAATCAGAAAAGTAACTATTTTTGATCTTCAGGGAGCCTGTGGTCATTGTGAACAGGTGGTTGGAAGTAGTGAAAGTGGGCTGATTTTAAAAATGAATTTGAAACAATGAAAATTCGGTGCGCACACCTTACAGTGCAACTTGTTGTTAGACAAGGCAGAGATGTAAAGGGATAGTCCCTTTATAATTGAGGTGGCACCGCGTTACCAACGCCCTCACATGGAAGTATATTCTGTGTGTGGGCTTTTTTCATATCTTGGAACCAATACAGAAAGAGGAAATTTTTATGACAACTAAAGGTTATTTTGGACAATTTGGTGGTAGTTTTGTACCGGAGCCGATTCAGGCTTTGTTGGATGAGTTGGAAGTGACATTTGACAAGTACAAGGATGATCCAGACTTTTTGGCAGAATTTCGTCATTACTTGAAGGACTATTCAGGTCGCGAAACACCGCTCTATTTTGCGGAAAGTTTGACAGATCACTTAGGTGGCGCTAAGATTTATCTCAAGCGTGAAGACCTTAACCACCTTGGTTCTCACAAGCTCAACAATGTTTTAGGACAAATTCTTTTGGCAAAACGCATGGGCAAAAAACGAGTAATCGCAGAAACAGGAGCTGGTCAGCACGGTGTTGCGACAGCAGCGGCTGCAGCCAAGTTTGGTATGGCCTGTGATGTCTACATGGGAGCAGAGGATGTGGAACGTCAACGTCTCAATGTTTTCCGCATGGAGATGATGGGAGCAACTGTTCACGCAGTTGAAACTGGGACTCGTACCCTTAAGGATGCAGTTGATGCAGCCTTTGGAGCATGGATGAATGACCTTGAAGCCTTCTACGTTTTGGGATCTGCTGTAGGCCCTCATCCTTATCCTACAATTGTTCATGAATTCCAAAAGATCATCAGTGAAGAATCTCGTCGTCAAATCTTAGAAAAAGAAGGACGATTGCCAGATTACGTCATTGCCTGTGTCGGTGGTGGTTCCAATGCTATTGGTTCTTTTTCACAGTATGTGGCTGATGAAGAAGTCAAATTGGTTGGAGTAGAAGCTGCTGGTCATGGACTTGACACAGACAAACACGCAGCTACTATGACAAAAGGTAGTATCGGAATTGTTGACGGTATGAAGACCTATGCAGTCTTTAAGGAAGACGGAGAGCTAGCTCCAGTTTACTCTATCTCAGCTGGATTGGACTATCCAGGGGTTGGCCCAGAACACGCCTACTTCAAGGATTCAGGTCGTGTGGAATATGTGGCTGCGACGGATGAAGAAGCTGTTCAGGCTCTCCTCCTTCTCAGCAAGACTGAAGGGATTATACCAGCCATTGAAAGCTCACACGCTATCGCAGAAGCAGTTAAACGCGCACCGAAACTAAGTAAAGACGACATTATCATCATCAATGTCTCTGGTCGTGGAGACAAGGACGTAGCTGCGATTGCAGACTACCTAGAAGCTAAAAAATAATAGATGGAAAAATTACAGTCCTTTCTCTCACAGAGAGCTTGTGGTTGCTGGAAACAAGCAGAGAAAACTGTAAGGTTGGGTCCATCTGAAATAAGAGAAGAAAACATAATTCTCAAGGGAGTGCCCTTTATCGCACAGCCTGTTACAGGAAGTGTCTGAGACAGGAATGAGAGATAGGAGAAATCCTATAATTGAGGTGGCACCGCGAATTTCGTCCTCACGCAAGTTATTTTGCGTGGGGATTTTTATATATTTATTATAGGTTCAGCTATTCAGTTTTAAATTATGCTTTATCACTAGATAAATTTCTATAAAATATTTGCGAACGAAGTGAGCATTAAACCGCTATTTCCCGCCATAGTGGTATTCTAGAGAAGCAAAGATGCTTCTCTAGAACGGAATTTTTGAGAGTAAAATAGTTCGGGGAACTATTTTAGCCTGAGCCTAGAAATGAATGAGCGAGGAGCTCAAAAATTAGGTCTTTCATTTCCTGGATTGCTAAAATCATCCACTGGATAATTTTACCTCCCATCCGCACTATTTAAGGGAAATAGAAAAAAATCATAAATTAAGACTAAAAGTCTACAAAGAAAAGAACTGAAAGGGAAAATACTATGGAACGAATCATTCATGGAGATGTCTTATCACCAATCTTAGCTTATATGCGCCTAAAGGGGCAACACAAGGTTATCTTAGAGAGTATTCCGAGAGACAAGGAAACAGCTCGTTTTTCTATCCTAGCCTATAATCCAGTTTTTGAGATTAAGTTTGAAAATGGAGTTCTTTATCAAAATGGGAAAGTGCTTGATCGAGATCCCTTGGATTTCCTTTATCAAGTGACTCATAAGAGCCAGCACAACTCAGATCTACCTTTTGGTGGTGGGGCAATTGGCTTTGTGGGTTACGATATGATTTCACTTTATGAAGAAATTGGTCAAATTCCAGAAGATACAATTGGAACGCCAGACATGCATTTCTTTGTCTATGAGAGTTACATGGTCTTTGACCACAAGAAGGAAAAAATCCATGTCATAGAGGATGCTCTTTACAGTGAGCGTAGTCAAGAAGATTTGGAAAAATCCTTGAACCAAGTGCTTGAGGAATTACACATTCCTGCTCCAAATGAATTTGAAGATTTGGATTTATCACCACTTGACTTCAAACCCCATATCGCTCCTCAGAAGTTTGAGGAAATGGTAGAAACAGCTCGTGACTTGATTCGAAATGGTGACATGTTCCAATGCGTGCTCAGTCAGCGCTTCTCAGCAGAAGTTACTGGAAATCCATTTGACTTTTACAGAAATCTCCGCGTGACCAACCCATCTAATTATCTCTATTTCTATGATTTTGGGGATTATCAAATCATCGGTGCCAGTCCAGAAAGTTTGGTTTCCGTCAAAAATGGCATCGTGACAACCAATCCGATTGCGGGTACACGACCAAGAGGAGCTACGGATGAAGAGGACAAGGCCTTAGCGACAGACCTGCTTTCTGATGAGAAGGAAACAGCAGAACATCGGATGTTGGTAGACTTGGGACGCAATGATATTGGTCGCATCTCTGAAACGGCAAGTGTCCAAGTTACCAAGTATATGGAAGTGGAGCTCTTCCGCTACGTCATGCATTTGACTAGTGTTGTCAAGGGGCGTTTGCTTCCAGAACTCACTGCTATGGATGCTTTAAAATCAACACTTCCTGCTGGAACAGTTTCAGGAGCACCAAAGATTCGAGCTATGAGACGTATCTATGAATTGGAAACAGAAAAACGGGGAGTATACGCAGGAGCAATCGGCTACTTGTCGGCGACAGGTGATATGGATTTCGCCATCGCTATCCGAACTATGATTCTCAAAAATCAAAGAGCCTATGTGCAGGCTGGGGCAGGGATTGTCTACGACTCTATCGCCCAAAACGAATACCAAGAAACCATTAACAAAGCTAAATCTATGACTAGAATTGGAGAACTAAGACCATGATTTTATTGATTGATAACTATGATTCTTTTACCTATAACTTGGCCCAATACATTGGGAATTTTGCAGAAGTACAGGTCTTGAGAAATGATGATCCCAAGCTGTATGAAGAAGCTGAAAAAGCAGATGGTCTGGTCTTTTCTCCTGGTCCTGGTTGGCCAGTTGATGCTGGTAAGATGGAAGATATGATTCGTGATTTTGCAGGCAAGAAACCAATTCTAGGGATTTGTTTGGGGCACCAAGCCATTGCAGAAGTCTTTGGTGGTAAGTTAGGTTTGGCGCCAAAAGTCATGCATGGGAAACAGAGCAATATCAGCTTTGAAGCGCCATCCGTTTTGTATCAAGGCATCGAGGATGGCCGTGCGGTCATGCGTTATCACAGTATTTTAATTGAAGAAATGCCAGAAGAGTTTGAAGTGACAGCTCGTTCGACTGATGATCAGGCCATTATGGGAATTCAACATAAAAACCTACCGATTTATGGCTTCCAATACCATCCAGAAAGTATCGGAACGCCAGATGGCTTGTCTTCTATTCGGAATTTTATCGAGAAGGTTGTAAAGTGAGGAAACTAGGATGAAAGAGATTATTGAAAAACTAGCAAAATTTGAAAATTTATCAGGTGTGGAAATGACGGATGTCATTGAGCGTATCGTAACTGGGCGTGTAACAGAGGCGCAGATTGCTTCTCTTCTATTGGCTCTTAAGATGAAGGGGGAAACACCTGAAGAACGCACAGCCATTGCCCAAGTCATGAGAGGTCATGCCCAACACATTCCAACTGAAATTCATGATGCCATGGACAACTGTGGTACAGGTGGGGACAAGTCTTTCAGTTTTAATATTTCCACAACTGCAGCCTTTGTCTTGGCTGGTGGCGGTGTTCATATGGCAAAACACGGTAACCGCTCGATTTCTTCTAAATCTGGTTCTGCAGATGTCCTCGAAGCCTTGGGCATCAACCTAGATCTCAAACCAGCTGAACTAGGTAAGGTCTTTGATAAAACTGGAATCGTCTTTCTCTTTGCTAAAAATATGCACCCAGCCATGAAATACATCATGCCAGCTCGTTTGGAATTGGGAATTCCAACGATTATGAACTTGACTGGTCCACTGATTCACCCAATGGCTTTGGAAACACAGCTTCTTGGAATTAGTCGTCCAGAACTTCTAGAAAGTACAGCTCAGGTTTTGAAAAATATGGGTCGCAAACGTGCCATTGTGGTTGCTGGGCCAGAAGGGCTAGATGAAGCCGGCTTGAACGGAACAACCAAGATTGCACTTCTTGAAAATGGCGAAATCACCTTGTCAAGCTTTACTCCAGAGGATTTGGGTATGGAAGGCTACGCTATCGAAGATATTCGTGGAGGCAATGCTCAGGAAAATGCAGAAATTTTGCTCAGTGTTCTTAAAAACGAACCAAGTCCATTCTTGGAAACTACGGTCTTAAATGCTGGTCTTGGTTTCTATGCTAATGGTAAGGTAGCTAGTATCAAGGAAGGAGTTGCCTTAGCCCGTCAAGTCATTGCTAGTGGCAAGGCCCTTGAAAAACTCAGACTGTTACAGGAGTACCAAAAATGAGTCAGGAATTTTTAGCACGAATCTTGGAGCAGAAGGCGCGTGAGGTTGAGCAGATGGAGCTGGAGCAAATCCAGCCCTTGCGCCAGACCTATCGCTTGGCAGAATTTTTGAAAAATCATCAGGATCGCTTGCAGGTAATCGCTGAAGTCAAGAAGGCTAGCCCTAGTCTGGGAGATATCAACCTCGATTTAGATATTGTGCAACAGGCCCAGACTTATGAAGCGAATGGCGCAGTAATGATTTCGGTTTTGACAGATGAAGTTTTCTTTAAAGGTCATTTGGATTATCTACGGGAGATTTCCAGTCAGGTACAGATTCCAACGCTGAACAAGGACTTTATCATCGATGAAAAGCAAATCATCCGCGCTCGCAATGCCGGTGCGACAGTCATCTTGCTCATTGTGGCTGCCTTGTCCGAAGAACGTCTTAAGGAACTGTATGACTATGCGACAGAGCTTGGTCTGGAAGTCTTGGTGGAAACTCACAATCTTGCTGAACTAGAAGTAGCCCACAGACTTGGTGCTGAGATTATCGGGGTCAATAACCGCAACTTAACCACCTTTGAAGTCGACTTGCAGACCAGTGTAGATTTGGCTAAACATTTCAAAGATGATTGCTTGTACATTTCTGAATCTGCCATTTTCACAGGGCAGGATGCGGAACGAGTAGCGCCATACTTTAACGGAATTTTAGTTGGGACAGCTCTTATGCAGGCAGAAGATGTGGCCCAGAGAATCAAGGAGTTGCAGATTGACAAAGGTTAAAATTTGCGGATTATCGACCAAAGAAGCGGTAGAAACAGCCGTTTCAGCAGGAGCCGACTATATCGGTTTTGTCTTCGCACCTAGTAAAAGACAAGTGACCTTGGATCAGGCTGCTGAGCTGGCAAAGTTTATTCCTGTAGACGTAAAAAAGGTTGGTGTATTTGTTTCACCAAGTCGAGCTCAACTGCTGGAAGCGATTGACAAAGTTGGCTTGGATTTGGTTCAAGTTCACGGTCAGATAGCGGATGATTTGTTTGAGGATTTGCCCTGTGCCAGTATTCAGGCTGTGCAGGTGGATGGAGAGGGTCATGTGCCCAATTCTCAGGCAGACTATCTCCTCTTTGATGCCCCTGTGGCAGGAAGTGGGCAGACCTTTGACTGGGCTCAACTGGATACGATTGGACTAACTCAGCCTTTCTTTATCGCAGGTGGCCTTAATGAAGACAATATAGTAAAAGCAATTCAACACTTTACTCCCTATGCAGTAGATGTATCGAGCGGAGTGGAGACAGATGGACAAAAAGATCATAAAAAGATTAGAAGATTTATAGAGAGGGTAAAGCATGGCATATCAAGAACCAAATAAAGATGGATTTTACGGAAAATTCGGCGGACGTTTCGTCCCAGAAACATTGATGACAGCAGTTTTGGAGTTGGAGAAGGCCTATCGTGAAAGTCAAGCAGACCCAAGTTTCCAAGAGGAATTAAACCAACTCTTACGCCAGTATGTGGGGCGTGAAACTCCTCTTTACTACGCAAAAAACTTGACCCAGCATATCGGCGGAGCCAAGATTTATCTCAAACGGGAAGACCTTAACCATACAGGAGCCCACAAGATTAACAATGCCTTGGGACAAGTTCTCCTCGCTAAACGCATGGGCAAAAAGAAAATTATCGCAGAAACTGGTGCTGGTCAGCACGGTGTGGCAACTGCAACAGCTGCGGCCCTCTTTAACATGGAATGTACCATCTACATGGGTGAGGAAGATGTTAAACGCCAAGCCCTTAATGTCTTCCGTATGGAACTTTTGGGAGCCAAGGTTGAGGCTGTGACAGATGGTTCGCGCGTGCTCAAGGATGCGGTCAATGCAGCCCTTCGTTCATGGGTGGCAAATATCGATGATACCCACTATATCCTTGGTTCTGCCTTGGGACCTCATCCTTTCCCAGAAATCGTTCGTGACTTCCAAAGTGTCATTGGTCGAGAAGCCAAACAACAGTACCGTGACTTGACAGGCCAAGATTTACCAGATGCCCTAGTAGCCTGTGTTGGTGGTGGTTCTAATGCTATCGGGCTCTTCCATCCATTTGTAGAAGATGAGTCAGTAGCCATGTATGGGGCTGAAGCAGCAGGACTTGGTGTGGATACAGAGCACCACGCAGCGACCTTGACCAAGGGACGTCCAGGTGTCCTCCACGGTTCTCTCATGGATGTGCTCCAAGATGCTCATGGTCAAATTCTTGAAGCCTTCTCTATCTCAGCAGGTTTGGATTATCCTGGTATCGGTCCAGAACATTCTCATTACCACGATATCAAGCGTGCCAGCTATGTTCCTGTGACAGACGAGGAAGCTTTGGAAGGATTCCAACTCTTGTCTCGTGTGGAAGGGATTATCCCAGCCTTGGAATCTAGCCATGCTATCGCTTTTGCAGTGAAATTGGCCAAAGAACTTGGACCAGACAAGTCCATGATTGTCTGTCTATCAGGTCGTGGTGACAAGGATGTGGTTCAAGTCAAAGACCGCTTGGAAGCAGATGCAGCAAAGAAGGGAGAATCTCATGCCTAAGACACTAACAGAAAAATTAAACGCTATTAAAGCAGCTGGAAAAGGAATTTTTGTTCCCTATATCATGGCTGGAGACCACGAGAAAGGTTTGGCTGGACTCGCTGAAACAATCAACTTTTTAGAAGATTTGGGTGTTTCGGCTATTGAAGTGGGTATTCCCTTTTCAGACCCTGTTGCAGATGGACCTGTTATCGAAGAAGCTGGCTTGCGCAGTTTAGCCCACGGGACCTCTACCCAGGCTTTGGTTGAAACCTTGAAAACCATTGAAACAGAGGTTCCACTGGTCATCATGACCTACTTCAACCCCCTCTTTCAGTACGGTGTGGAGAACTTTGTCAAAGATTTGGCAGATACAGCGGTTAAGGGCTTGATTATTCCAGACCTGCCTCATGAGCATGCCAACTTTGTAGAACCATTTTTGGCAGACACAGACATTGCTTTGATTCCTTTAGTAAGCTTGACCACAGGGATTGAGCGTCAGAAAGAGTTGATTGAAGGGGCAGAAGGCTTTGTTTACGCCGTTGCTATCAATGGGGTGACAGGGAAATCAGGCAACTACCGTGCAGACTTGGACAAGCACTTGGCACAATTGCATCAAGTGGTCGACATCCCAGTCTTGACAGGATTTGGCGTATCTAGTCAAGCCGATGTAGAACGCTTTAATGCGGTATCAGATGGCGTTATCGTTGGTTCGAAAATTGTAAAAGCTCTCCATGAAGGAGAGCAAATTCAGGACTTTATCAAACAAGCAGTAGCTTACCAAAAATAATCATGCAAGCAGCAAGTAAGAGGAAAGGCACAAAAGGAAGTCTTTCCTTTTTCTTTTGTAGGAGAAAGGCAAGAATCCCTGTAGCAGAAGCGAACTGAATCAAGATCAATAATTCGGTTACGCTAAAGACGAGAGCACAAGAAGCCAGAAAGAGGAAATCTCCTGCCCCCATGCGGATATCGATAAAATGCGCCAAAATTCCAAGGACAAGGAAGAAGACCATGACTAGATTCCAACCAGAGCAGACCATTAGGAGTAGATGAAAGACAATCCAGACCAGCAAGGGATATTCCTGATGGCGCAAGTCGTAGATACCCAAGGTCAAACCCGCAGTGATTAGGATGACTTGCCCCAAGGGAAGCAATTCCCAAGAGTAAAGCAGAAAGATAAGTCCTAAGCCTAGTTCAAAGAGGACATACCAGACTGGATAAGGAGCCTTGCAGTAGCGACAGCGAAAGCGATTGAGCACCTGCGAGAGAATAGGAATCAAATCTAAGGGACGCAAGCGAGTCTGACAGGAATCGCAGTGACTAGCCGGTCGGATAATGGAATGTTCTGGGAAACGGTCAATAACTAAACCAAGAAAGGAAGCGAGAATGCTCCCGACAAGAAAAAAATAAATATCAATCATACTTATCTATTCGTAAAAAATGGGAGAAGTAGTATAATGGAGAAACATAAACAAGATAGTGAGGTCAAGATGACAATTCGTTTTGAAGAAAATGTGGGCACAGAAAATGCTCAGCTCGTATGCCAATGGTCCAACTCCCTTGGTAAATCCTTTCAAGAACAATGGATGGGAACAATGATTCCTTTTCCCTTGACAATTCAAGTTTTGCAAGATTTGGAAGGAATCTTTTCAATCTTTGAAGGACAAGAGTTTGTGGGGCTTATCCAGAAAATCAGGCTAGAAGGCAGGAATCTTCATATCGGGAGATTTTTTATCAACCCTCAGAAGCAGGGGCAGGGCTTAGGTAGTCAGGCTTTAAGGAAATTTGTTAGTTTGGCATTTGAAAATGAAGACATAGATACTATTTCTCTAAATGTCTACGAGGCAAATCAAACAGCTCACAATCTTTACCAAAAAGAAGGATTTGAAATCGTTCAGATGGTTGAAGTACCTGAAAGGAAATACGTTATGAAGAAGGGGAGATAGGCGTTTAATTACAAATATAAAGAAAGCGAACAAAAATATTGCTTAACTTATCCATTGTTGACCAAAAGTAGAAGAGATATACAAAAAAGCCTTGATTCCAAGGCTTTTCCTGTTGTATTAGATGCCCCCTACATGGATTTGTAAGAACTTTTCATATTGAAAATAAACAAAAATGTTGAAATATAGCTGATTTTAGGGAAATACTTTTAGGTGTTTTCAATGTCAGGATTTAAAAATGGGGCAAAAGTGGGGCAAAAACGAATGACTCGTATTTGGTTTGAAAACCTATAATACCTAATGATTATGCTATTCTAGATATATAGTTTTGTTATAAATAAATGTCAGTGCGAGATCAAATTGGAGGATAAAATGGAAAAACAAATTAATGAAAAAAAAGCCTTGGTTCCCAAAGCTTTTTAATCTTATAAACTCATTAAAACAACTCCCAGTAAGGTGTGGAATGTTTTTTAGTCTGTGTCATATAAAAATAAATAGAATGAATAGCTATAGCTAGAGCTAAAATGGTTGTAATACTTACTACTATTATAGGATTAGAAGCAAAGATTAAAGAGAGAATCAAGGCAGCCAGATAGAGTGTAGCTTGGACACAGTAGTAACTTTTCGAATAGCGAAGATAGTGTTTGTTATAGGGCCCATTTGCTAGGACAGCAGCTTGGAAGAGGCCAATTCCGATATAAAAGAAGCTGGTTGCAAAGAGAAGATTAGTTTCAGGATTCAGAAGAAAACTCATCGAAACGGTCATCATAAGAAGTCCAATGAAAATAGGAAGAAGAGCTGCTAGATAGATTTCTAAACTTCGTAGACCTGTTATCCATAGAAAACCTTTGATACTTTCCCTATGAACATTATCGGTTGATTTTTTAAAAAACTCAACCAAATATTGAAAAAATAAGGTAAGGGTTAATGTACCAATAGCCCAACAGACATAATGAAAATATTGTTGCCAATCATCTTTAATCAAATTGGATATAAAGAGTAAAAGTCCCATATTGATAAACATGATTAGCATGTTAAATAAAGAGTTCTTTCCATAGCGATTGGTATAAACGGTTTGAATCATCCAGGCATTGATGAGAAGCAAGACAGACATGAAAAAATCAAGCAAAGAATTCCAAGTCAAAATACCGTTATGAAGATGGTGAATTAAAGCAGTTACTTTTGAAATCGCAAAAACAAAAACTAGATCATAAAAAAGTTCTGAATAATTTACACGTTTATGTTTAACAAGAGTTGTCATCTTAAGACCTTTCTATTTTAGAAGTACAATTTATTATAACAGAAAATGGTAATAAAAAAAAAGGAGATGCTTAAATAACTTCATGTGACGCGAATGAACTGCGCCACAAAAGTTAGGTTTTTTCTGTCTAACTTTTGGGGTGCAGTTCAGAAGGGGTGTTTTTTCTATCGTTTTTTAGTGCTAAGACTACACAAAAAAGCCTTGTAAATCAAGGCTTTTTCCTGTTGATTTAGATGCCCCCTACAGGGATTTGGAAAGGACTTTCATATTGAGAGCAATTAAAAATATTGAAATATAAGTGATTTTAGGTATTTTCAATGTCATGATTTAAAAATGGGACAAAAGTGGGGCAAAAACCATACAGATTCTAAACTGTATGGTTCTTTTTTTATCTAACCAAGAAAGGTTAAAACTTATTAAAACAAATGCAATCAACTGTTGAAAACTTTTTAGTCCGTGTAATATAAAAACAAGTAAAAAGTTGAACTATAGGGAATATTGTGTCATAATAGGTAATAGATGAATAATTAATAGATTGGAAATAATGCTTTCTTACCTTAACAAGTTGAATTGGTTATACATTTTTTCGTCGCAATTGTGTCTATCTCTCGAGTTTAGCTAGTTTTTATAAGCTCTGGCTTCTAATCAATATAACAAATTTTAGAAGTGCATAAGACAAGATGGTGACATTACTACAGTCATTTCTAGTCACCATATGTTGCTGGCACAGGCTGTTTGTAGTGTTGGCTATTTACTAGTCAGTTTAATCGGAGTGTTTAATTTTTATTGTTGAAAGGTTTTTATATGGCGAAAATTCTATCTTTAGGTCTGACAGGTAAGAAATTACTTGCTCAGGGGTTCTTGTTTGTTCTGCTAGGTCTCATCTTGATGGTCACGGGGACTTGGTTGCCAGTAAAGGTTATTCGACTGGTTCTGTTTTTAGCTTGGATAGCAACGGTCTTAGATTTAGTATTACGTATTTTCAAAAAAAGTCAGTCAACGGACACCTTGGGAGTTGCACTGGTTAAATTGTTAGTGCTGGGATATTTGCTTGGCTCCAATCTTGCGACGGATGTGCCGATTTATATTTTGGCTCTTGTGATTGGAGTTTATCAGATTTTTCATGCTAGTATTAACCTTGTCACCTATGTTCTCTACCGCAAAAACAAAATTCGACCTCGTTTTCGTCTCTTACTAGATGGACTCGTACTAGTTTTTCTTGGTGGGACTAGTCTTTTGTCCTCTACAGGAAATTCTGTCTTTCAACTCTTTGTATTAGGGGCTTATTTTTTCCTTTATGGTGTGTCCAATATCCGTGATGGTTTCTTGTTTGAGGAGGAAATTGGGAAAAACCATCTCAAACGTCGCATTAGAATTAGCTTACCTATTGTCCTAGCCGCTCTCATCCCTGCAAGAACTTTAGCAAAAATCAACAAATTCATGCAGGAAAATGCTGATGAGAGAGAGGATATCCATCTTGGAATGGTGAAGTCTGGTAAGACAGCGGAGCTTGAAATTTTTGTTCATACAGCTGAGACCTCTCTGTTTTCGGCAATTGGTCATGTGGATATCTGCTATCAAGGCCGTGTTATTTCTTATGGCAACTATGATCCGTCTTCTGAGACCTTATTTGGCATGGTAGGAGATGGTGTCTTATATTTCTGTGATCGTGACAAGTACATTGACCTATGTAAACGTGAGAGTCAAAAAACGCTTTTTGGTTATGGGATAGATTTGACGCCTGAAATGGAAAAAGCAGTTCAGAAAAAGTTGGCTGAATTGAAACAACTGACGATTCCATGGGAGCCAAGTGCAGATAAAATCATGACAGGTGATGGTAAGGAAGACTACACCTACGCTTATAAAATCAGACATGAGACAGATGGGGAACTTTATAAATTTATCAAATCTAAGTTTAAATCCTACTTTGTCTTATCTACAAACTGTGTGCTCTTGGCTGATACCATAGTCGGTCAGGCTGGCACCGATATCCTCTCACCCAAAGGATTTATCGCTCCAGGAACTTACCAAGCCTACCTTAATCGAGAGTTTGAAAAACCAAATAGTATAGTCGTATCTAAACATGTTTATTAAGGAGAATTTATGAACTTAGTAAAAAAATACACCCCGTTAATACTTTTTATAGGGCTGGTTGCTCTTGTAATTCTGAATGCATCGAGCTTTATATCAGGAGCAATCTCTCTCTTTGATGTAATATCAACCTTGATTTATGGTGCTGTTATTGCTTTTGTGCTTAATGTTCCTATGAAAAAAATTGAACAGTACTTAGTTAAATTGAAGGTAAAGGCAGAGTTGCGTCGTCCGATTGCCATGGTACTTGTTTTCCTAGCTCTTATCTTAATCGTGATTGCTCTTTTGGTTTTGGTGCTGCCAACCCTAGCCCAGACTATTAGTCAGCTGGGAACAGTCCTTTCAACAGTCCTTACTCAACTTGGGAAATTGCTAGGCAGCTCGGAATTTGTAACCAAAGACATGTTGTCAACTATCGTATCAGGCATACAGGGACAATCTAGTTCTATTAGCCAAGCTTTGATAGGTTTTTTATCAGGTCTGACTAGTAATATCGGCAATATTTTTTCAAGTTTGATGAATGCCTTTTTGATTATAGTCTTCACCTTTTTATTTTTATCCAGTAAGGAACATTTGGCAGCGATGACGAGTCGACTTCTAAAAGTTTTTCTTCCAGAGAAGGTGGTGATAAAGTTGACTTACATTGGACAAGTAGCACTAGAGACTTATGACCAATTTTTGATGAGTCAGCTGATTGAAGCAGTTATCATAGGAGTTATGATAGCGGTTGGTTACAGCGTGTTTGGGATACCCTATGGAGTAATGACAGGTATCTTTGCAGGAGTGCTATCGTTCATTCCTTATGTAGGGCCTATGATTGCTTGTGTTGTGGGAGCGATTTTTATCTTCACAGTGAGTCCTACTCAAGCCTTACTTTCTCTTCTTCTATATCAAGTTATACAGCTGATTGAAGGAAACCTTATTTATCCTAGAGTTGTAGGTCAGTCTATTGGTTTGCCAGCTATTTTCACGCTTGCGGCTGCTAGTATTGGAGGCAATCTCTTTGGCTTACTTGGGATGATATTCTTTACACCGATATTTGCTGTTATCTATCGATTGGTTAAGGAATTTGTCGTTGCAAAGGAAAATCAGCTAGATTAAGAAAAACTAAATTTAATAAGATATACTGAGAAGAGAGTGAGAGATTCTCTTCTCTTTTATTTTTAAATACTTTTCTACAAAAAGCTATTAGACGTTAAAAAAAGCCTTGGTTTCAAGGCTTATTTCTGTTGATTTAGATGTGCCCCCTGCAGGGCTCGAACCTGCGCCCCATAGCTTAAGAGTCTACTGCTCTACCAACTGAGCTAAGGAGGCAACAGAAAAAGCTGAGAATGTAACTTCCCAGCTATTTTAATATGCCCAAAATGGCAGCTAGATTATTTACGAAAGGCATCAAGGATATAGGTGAAACCAACAATTAAAAATGCAAAGGCAACGACATAAACGACAAAGACACTTGTAGCTACTGGATTGAACAAAATCACTAGACCTAGTAAAAATGCAAGCAACGCTATCCACATGATATGGTTGCCAATAATAGGGAAAATCAATGCCAGACGATTGCCTTTAAAGAAAACTATAATGGCTTCTACAATTAACCAAATTCCTAAAATAGTTGGAATGACAACTGGCAGCGTCACAAAGCCATAGGCAACGAGGTAAAGAGCTAAGAGAAGATTAACAATCCCTTGGAAAAGATGAGCTGGTGAGCGAAGCTCTTTTGGTACAGAGAAATAGCCTAAAATAGCTGCTATAGAAGAAACCAGTAAACCAAATGCAATCCACCAGCTGTAAGCAACAAGATTAGCTACTGGGTTTGTAAATAGGAAAAGTCCTAAAAGGACAAAAACAACTCCTGCAAGGAATAGCAGTAAACGATTAGAAAATTTCATTTCAATACCCCCTATATAGTATAGTTTGATAATAAAAATATTATACACCTTTTTAGAGGAAATGTCAATAAACAAAATGGAAAATTTGGAAGTTTCAGTCTGATTTATGAAAAGAAAATCAGTTTTTATTATTTTGAAAATAAAAAGAGAAGATAAAATTTGTCTTCTCTACATGAAAATATTGTATGGCATCAAAGCAAAAGTAACTGGCTTTACACTATTTGTAAAGATGTAATTTGATTCAAAAAGAAAAGATAGATTTAAAATGTGGGACAAATGATGGGGTAAATCAGTTATAGACAAGCAAAAAAAGCCTTGATTTACAAGGCTTTTTCCTGTTGTATTTAGATGCCCCCTACAGGGATCGAACCTGTGACCCACGGATTAAGAGTCCGCTGCTCTGCCAGCTGAGCTAAGGAGGCAAAGAAAAAAGCTGTATTGGTGCCGAAACTTCACGGTTTGTATTGAACCCGCGCAATTAAGCAGGTGGGCAACTCGCTCTAACTGAAGCTGTTTCCGTGTGAGACGGCCTACATGCTGTTAGAAGACTTTTGTTTCCCTAATAATACAAAAAATAGTCGGTCAACACTTAAGTGTGAAGTCGTACACCACAGCGTTTCTATGTTTATATGATACCACTTTTTCAAAAAAAATCAAGAGGAAAGCGCAATTTTTTGAAAAGGATTTCAGATTTTTCGCAAACGGTCGATAGCTTCCTTTCTTTGAGCCAAAGCCCGTTCATATTTACCAGTATCTTCTGCTTGGAAATAGTGATGATTGCGAATTTTTTCTGGCAGATAGTCTTGTTTAATCCAATTTCCAGGATAGTTGTGTGGATAGAGATAGTCTTGGGCATTCCCCAGTTCCTTGCTTCCACTGTAGTGCCCATCACGCAGGTGTCGCGGAATAGGCAAGTGCCCTGATGTTTTGAGGTCGGCAAGCGCCTTATCCATAGCTACATAGGCTGAGTTGGATTTTGGAGAAAGGGCCAAATCAATCACGACATTGGCAATGAGAATGCGGGCTTCTGGGAAACCAATCCTTTGTGCAGCATCCAGAGCAGTCACGGTGTGAATCTGAGCTTCAGGATTGGCCAAACCGATATCTTCATAAGCGATAACAGTCAAACGACGAGCGAGACTTGGCAGATCCCCAGCCTCAATCAAGCGGGCAGCATAGTGAAGACTAGCATCCACATCTGAGCCACGGATAGACTTTTGCAGGGCTGAGAGAACATCATAGTGGCCATCTCCGTCCTTATCCATGGTAATGTAGCTCCGCTGCAGGCTATTTTCCATGATGTCTAGGGTGATATGGCGAATGCCCTTGTCATTCTCAGGGGTAGAAAGAACTGCCAAATCCAGTGAGTTGAAGGCAGAGCGAAGGTCTCCGTTTGTAGAGGTAGCAATGAAATCCAGCGCATCCTCATCTAGTTCTACTGGAAAATCAAAACCACGCTCAGGATTACTTAGAGCTATCTGAAGAGCTTCTTTGACGTCTTGGTTAGACAGAGGTTCCAACTCAAAAATCTGAACACGGCTACGAATGGCAGGAGTGACAGAAAAGAAAGGATTTTCAGTCGTAGCGCCAATCATGATGACCAGACCACTTTCCAAGAGTGGCAGAAGAAAGTCTTGCTTGGTCTTATCGAGACGATGAATCTCGTCTAGTAATAGGACGAGACCACCTGAAAATTTAGCCTCTTCGGCGATTTCTTGCAGTCGTTTTTTACTATCAACTGTCGCATTGAAAGTTCGAAAGGCATACTTAGTAGTCCCAGCGATGGCTGAGGCAATACTGGTTTTACCGATTCCAGGAGGTCCGTAGAGAATCATGGAGGACAGGCGATTGGCTTCCACCATGCGACGGATGATTTTTCCAGGTCCGACCAGATGCTCCTGACCGATGACCTGGTCGATGGTTTTAGGGCGCATGCGAAGCGCGAGATTGTCTGGCATAGTAGTCCTTTCTAACGTGGATTTTAGTTTCATATTTTTTGAGCAGTATAACTCACCAAATGTATCTTACTATGTCCATTCTAGCCTATTAGTTGTGATATTTCAATGGTTTTGTAACATTTGGGGAGTGAGATAGAATCTTTTTGACCATTTAATTTGATGAAGAGAGGTATCAGCATGAGAGAATGGATTTTCCTTAAAACTCAAAATATGATAGTTGAACCTAAAGAAGTGGAAGTGCTGACTTATGAAATAATATTGCTAAATGTTATTGTATGAATTATAATGAAGGAGAGGTGATAAGTAATGGAACTACCAAGTCAGGAAGTTTTGATTTTTACAAAACAAATTCGTTATTGGATTCTTAGTGATAAGGTTATTTCAGGGGAAAGACAATTTATCTTTCGTGAAGATACTCCAAAAGAGATTTTGAATTTGTATGAAAAAATTAAACCTAAACTTGATTTTGCTTACCAAGAAGTTCATTCTAATAATTATGAATTAGAAAAATAGGTATGAATAAATTAGAAGCTCTTAGAACTGAATCTAGGATCTTTGATGGTATAAGAGAATAATACGTCTCATTCTTTACAATACGTGTAGCACGTGTTATAATGGTGTTGTCAGGAGGTAAAAGCGCTATGCCTATGACACAAAAAGAGATGGTTAAACTCCTTACGGCTCATGGTTGGATAAAGACTAGAGGCGGTAAAGGCTCCCATATTAAAATGGAGAAGCAAGGGGAAAGACCTATCACAATCCCTCATGGTGAGCTGAATAAGTACACTGAAAGAGGGATAAGAAAGCAAGCTGGGTTGTAAAATTCAGCCCCTGCTTTTTGATATGGAGGTAGTGAAATGTTAGTGACATATCCAGCTTTATTTTATTATGATGATACAGATGGGGTAAAAGCGACTTATTTTGTTCATTTCCCGGATTTTGAATACTCAGCTACACAAGGAGAGGGGATTTCTGAGGCTCTGGCTATGGGTTCGGAGTGGTTAGGCATAACTGTTGCAGATTTGATAGAGAATGATGAAGATTTGCCCCAGCCATCAGATATCAATAGCTTGTCTTTAATTGATAATGATCCTTTTAAAGATGATGAAGATTTCGTGTCAACCTATGACCTTGATAAATCTTTTATTTCTATGGTATCTGTTGATGTATCAGAATATCTAGGAAGTCAGGAACCAATTAAAAAGACCTTGACCATACCAAGGTGGGCAGATAAGTTGGGACGAGAAATGGGACTTAACTTTTCTCAGACTTTGACAGACGCTATTGCAGATAAGAAGATACAAGCTTAAGATTAAGTATGGTATAGTGGTACTAGTTAATAAAAAAAGCACGTCCAATTGTGCTAGTTACTTGTCTATTGATTTTATAGGTTTCTTAGCCCTTTTGAGGGCTTTTTATATTGATTTTTCAGGAAAAATAAAGAAATCTGACTTTTAAGAAAATCACTAATACCAAGGGTTTAAATGAGGTAATATGGTATAATTAGGACATAAAATAATTTTGTGGTAAGATGGTAGTATCTATTTTAGCATATTTCCGAGCAATCGGGGCGATTTAAGAGTCGCATAGAAAGAGGACAAAATGGCAACATACGGATTTTTAGATGTTTTAGAGGAAGAGTTGGAAAAGAACTTTCCCTTTGACTTTGAGATTAGCTGGGACAAGCGTAACCACGCAGTTGAAGTGAGTTTTCTATTGGAAGCGCAAAACGCTGCAGGTGTGGAGATGGTGGATGAAGATGGAGAGGTTTCATCAGATGATATCCTCTTTGAGGAAGCGGTGCTTTTTTACAATCCTGCCAAGTCAACCGTCAATACAGAAGACTATTTGACGGTCATCCCTTACTTGCCTAAAAAAGGTTTTTCTCGCGAATTTTTAGCTTATTTTGCGCTGTTCCTTAAAGATACTGCCGAGGTTGGGCTGGATGCCCTCATGGACTTTTTGGAAGACCCAGAAGCAGAAGAATTCGTCATGGAATGGAACCAAGAAGTCTTTGAAGAAGGGAAAGCAGGCTTGGAAGAGGGAGAATTTTATCCTTATCCGAGATACTAGGGATTATTGGGAGAGTTTATGAAAAAAATTGTGACGTATTTGATTCAGACAGTGTCTGTTCTTGTGATGATGCTAGCTTTTGCTTGTGGAACCATCGCATTTGCAGAGTTGGGGTATTCCGCAGTTTTAGTCTTTACTTTTGGTTATGCCTTCGCTCTTCTAAGTATGTATGTAATCTTTATTCTTCATGAACTGGGACATGCTTTTTGTGGCTACTTGACAGGCTATCGGCTGGTGGCTTTTGGGTTAGGACATTTTATTTTGACCAAAAAGTCAGGCAGGTTTCATCTTAGTAGAACAGCCATTCTGAAAAATGTTGGTGCTCAATACATTGGTTTAAAAGAGGATGAAAGCGATCAAAGAATCATCTTGATGCTTTCAGGAGGCTTGATAGTTCACCTTTGCTTGGTATTATTGGCAATACTTTTTGGTTTTTTGACAACAAACTGGTATTTTGCAGGCACTTGGATTTGTCTAAATTTATCTCTTTTTCTTTTCAATGCTCTGCCAGTTGGGATTACCGATGGAGCAAAAATTTGGGAATTGCTACAATACCCTGAAAATACAAAATACGTCTACCTGATGTTGAGGCATTCTGCCCAGACCTTGCTAGCTCCTCAAGAATATGATTTAAAAGACTTTATCATGTCTGTTGATGAGGATGTGAGAGGGAGTTTTGCAGAAAGTGTTCGGACTCTTCAGGGATTGGTATTCATATTGGATGATAATATAGAGCTTGCAAAGCAACAGTTTCAGTCTGTGTTAGAGAAAACAGATAATCCAATGTCTAAAACTAGTTCTCAATTATACCTTCTTCAAATTGCTCTGATAGAAGGAGATAATAAGAAAGCGGAAGAATATGCAAGTATTCGAGGGGTCAAATCCTTTTTATCTCTAAAAACAGCAGATATGCAGGTCATTCAAGCCTGGTATCAATTTAAGGTAAAGAAAGATGTAGTTCAAACTCACAAGACTATGAAGATTGCTAGACAGAAAATGAATAGCAGCCGGATGTTACGGGATGAGAAAAGATATTATGAAAACTGGTTAGCCGAGCTGGAAAAGGAATTAGCCGAAGGAGTCTAATATGGAAATAGAAATTTCTGATTTTACAGGATCTAAGATTGCCTTGATTTGTGGGGATAAGGTCTTGACTATCTTACGTGATGACAAGGACGATATTCCTTGTCCCAACATGTGGGAGTTGCCAGGTGGTGGTCGTGAAGGGGACGAAAGCCCTTTCGAGTGCGTAGCGCGTGAAGTTTATGAGGAACTGGGAATTCATTTAAATGAAGATTGTTTGCTTTGGGGCAAAATTTATCCTAGCGTAATCTTTGAAGGCAAGCAATCGGTCTTTATGGTTGGTCAGCTAAGAAAAGAACAATTTGATAATATTACCTTTGGGGATGAAGGACAGGTCTATAAACTGATGCCTATTGAGGAGTTTTTGAAGTCTAAACAAGCTGTGCCTCAGCTCCAGGGGAGATTGAGGGATTATTTAAAAGTAAGTGATTAGAAAGGATGGTTCGGTTACATTTCTAAACTGAACCCGCCCTAAACACTGTGCCCAAAAGATAAACTTCTCATAGACACAAGCGTCTTCAGAAAAGTTTCTATTTTGGCTTTGTGTTTTACGGGCTTGGTATCTTAAATATGGAAACATGGCAAGAGTTAAAAGTTACGGTTAAGCGTGAGGGGGAGGAGCTGGTCTCCAATCTCTTGATTGAGCTGGGGGCGCAAGGTGTTGCGATCGAAGACAGTATGGACTATGTGGGAAATGTGGATCGCTTCGGCGAGATTTTCCCAGAGGTTGAGCAGCAAGAAGAAATCGTGGTGACAGCCTATTACCCTGATACGGTTGATGTAGCAACAGTTGAGGCAGATTTGCAGGCTCGCCTAGCAGAATTGGCAGACTTTATGGATTTGGGGGAGGTCAAGATGGGCACTACTGCCTTGGCTGAAGAAGACTGGGCCGATAACTGGAAGAAATACTACGAGCCAGCTCGAATTACTCATGACTTGACCATCGTGCCGTCTTGGACAGACTATGAGGCGACTGCTGGAGAAAAGATTATCAATCTGGATCCAGGGATGGCCTTTGGGACAGGAACCCACCCAACTACCAAGATGAGCCTTTTTGCCTTGGAGCAGATCCTTCGTGGTGGCGAAACGGTGCTGGATGTGGGGACTGGTTCAGGTGTCCTTTCCATTGCCAGCTCGCTTCTAGGTGCCAAGGAAATTTTCGCCTACGACCTAGATGATGTGGCAGTTCGTGTGGCTCAGGAAAATATTGAACTCAACCCTGGTATGGAAAATATCCATGTAGCAGCAGGAGATTTGCTTAAGGGTGTGGAAATTGAGGCAGATGTGATTGTGGCTAATATCTTGGCGGATATCCTCATTCATCTGACAGATGATGCTTATCGTTTGGTCAAGGATGAAGGATACCTGATCATGAGTGGGATTATCAAGGACAAGTGGGACATGGTGCGCGAGTCGGCTGAGTCAGCTGGATTTTTCCTCGAAACTCACATGATTCAAGGGGAATGGAATGCCTGCGTCTTTAAGAAGACCAAGGATATTTCAGGTGTGATTGGAGGCTAACATGCAGCAGTATTTTGTAAAAGGCAGTGCAATCCCTCCTGTCACCATCGAGGACAAGGAAACCAGCAAGCATATGTTTCAGGTTATGCGCCTGAAGGAAGATGAAGAGGTTACTTTGGTCTTTGATGATGGAATCAAGCGCTTGGCGCGCGTGCTGGATGTGGAAGCCCGTCAGTTTGAGTTGATTGAAGAGTTAGCTGACAATGTGGAGCTACCAGTCCAAGTGACCATCGCATCCGGCTTTCCTAAGGGAGACAAGCTGGAGTTCATTACTCAAAAAGTAACCGAACTGGGTGCCAGCCAAATCTGGGCCTTTCCTGCCGACTGGTCGGTCGCCAAGTGGGATGGCAAGAAATTGGGCAAAAAGGTTGAAAAACTAGAAAAAATTGCCCTTGGAGCAGCAGAGCAAAGTAAGCGTAATATCGTTCCAAGTATTCAGCTTTTTGAAAGGAAAGCAGACTTTCTAGCCCAACTTGACCAGTTTGACCGCGTCGTAGTAGCTTATGAAGAGTCGGCCAAAGAAGGAGAAGCCGCTGCACTTTTACAAGCAGTCACTGGTCTTGAAAAAGGAGCCAAATTGCTCTTTATCTTTGGTCCAGAAGGTGGCCTGTCACCTGCAGAAATTGCAAGCTTTGAAGCCAAAGGAGCTATTTTGGCAGGACTTGGCCCTCGCATTTTACGAGCAGAAACAGCACCACTTTACGCTTTATCAGCCCTTAGTGTTTTATTAGAATTAGAGAAATAAGAGGAAGAAAATGGAACAAAAACACCGTTCAGAATTTCCAGAGAAGGAACTTTGGGATTTAACAGCCCTATACCAAGACCGTGAGGATTTCTTACGTGCGATCGAGAAGGCTCGCGAAGACATCAACCAATTTAGCCGTGACTACAAGGGTAATCTTCATACTTTTGAGGATTTTGAGAAGGCCTTTGCGGAATTGGAACAAATCTACATTCAGATGAGCCATATTGGCAACTACGGTTTTATGCCACAGACGACAGACTACAGCAATGAAGAATTTGCTAATATCGCCCAAGCTGGGATGGAATTTGAAACAGATGCCAGCGTAGCCTTGACCTTCTTTGATGACGCCTTGGTGGAAGCTGATGAGGAAGTCTTGGACCGTTTGGGTGAATTGCCTCACTTAACGGCAGCCATTCGTCAGGCAAAAATCAAAAAAGCCCACTATCTAGGGGCTGATGTGGAGAAGGCCTTGACCAATCTGGGTGAAGTTTTCTACAGTCCACAGGATATTTACACTAAAATGCGAGCTGGGGACTTTGAAATGGCTGACTTTGAAGCCCATGGCAAGACTTATAAAAACAGCTTTGTGACTTATGAGAATTTCTACCAAAACCACGAGGATGCTGAGGTTCGTGAGAAATCCTTCCGTTCCTTCTCAGAGGGACTTCGTAAGCACCAGAATACAGCAGCTGCAACCTATCTAGCTCAGGTTAAGTCCGAAAAACTCTTGGCTGATATGAAGGGATATGACTCTGTCTTTGATTATCTTCTAGCTGAGCAAGAAGTGAACCGTGCCATGTTTGATCGTCAGATTGACCTCATCATGAAGGATTTTGCGCCCGTTGCTCAGAGATACCTCAAGCATGTTGCCAAGGTCAATGGTCTTGAAAAGATGACCTTTGCCGACTGGAAATTAGATTTGGACAGCGCCCTCAATCCTCAAGTGACCATTGACGACGCCTATGATTTGGTCATGAAGTCAGTAGAACCTTTGGGGCAAGAATATTGTCAGGAAGTTGCTCGCTATCAAGAAGAGCGCTGGGTGGACTTTGCTGCTAACAGTGGCAAGGATTCCGGCGGTTATGCGGCGGATCCATATCGCGTGCACCCTTATGTCCTCATGAGCTGGACAGGCCGTTTGAGCGATGTCTATACCTTGATTCATGAAATCGGGCATTCTGGTCAATTCATCTTTTCAGACAATCATCAGAGTTACTTCAATGCTCACATGTCGACCTACTATGTCGAAGCGCCGTCAACTTTCAATGAATTGCTTCTCAGTGATTACTTGGAGCACCAATCTGACGACCCTCGTCAAAAACGCTTCGCTCTGGCTCACCGCTTGACAGACACCTACTTCCATAACTTTATTACCCACCTCTTGGAAGCAGCCTTCCAGCGTAAGGTTTATACATTGATTGAAGAAGGAGAAACCTTCGGGGCAAGCAAACTCAATAGCATTATGAAGGAAGTTTTGACGGATTTCTGGGGAGATGCCATTGAAATTTATGATGATGCGGCTTTGACTTGGATGCGCCAAGCTCACTATTACATGGGCTTGTATAGCTACACTTACTCGGCAGGGCTTGTCATCTCGACTGCAGGTTACCTCCATCTTAAAAACTCAGAAACTGGAGCTGAAGACTGGCTCAATCTCCTCAAATCAGGTGGTAGCAAGACACCGCTTGAGTCAGCTATGATTATCGGAGCGGACATTTCAACGGACAAACCACTTCGTGATACCATCCAGTTCTTGTCAGACACAGTTGACCAGATTATCGCCTACAGTATCCAGTTGGGAGAGTAGAGGACTAGAGAGGTTGTTCTAGAATGATATTTATGAGTTTGTTAAGCGTCATTCTATTTGTTTTAGCTGTAGCTATTTTCAAACACGCCGTTGAAGGTCGTGATGTTAAATTTGAACTTGTTGTAGAGTTGATATTGATCTTTATTTACTTCATTTTTTATCAGATTGTATTTCATTGAGAATTCAATATTAAGTCATCTAAGGACGGTTTTGTGAACAGTTGCTAGAAATATAGAGGTACTGACCATGTATCAAGAGTTACTTAGAAAAATAGCAGAAGAAAAACCAAGTTATCATG
Organism: Streptococcus sp. UMB0029; assembly: GCF_002871495.1. GTDB lineage: Bacteria > Bacillota > Bacilli > Lactobacillales > Streptococcaceae > Streptococcus. Next base: position 19,048 of record NZ_PNGD01000014.1, on the reverse strand, counting down.
AGGAAGGAATCCAGTGGTTGCTTGATCATTTGGGAGATCCTTCTCCAGAAATTCGCGATGACCTTGTTTTTACAAGCTTTGCTAGAGGAATTCAGGAAGAGCTATTTACACAGGAACAATTTCATTTTATTGCTAAAGTAGTCTCATCTGATGGAGGACTAGACAAAGAGATTGATAAGGTAGACCTGTCAACCCTTGAACGTTCTTTTAGGGCACTTGTTTATGCCAACCTCTTGTCTGCGGATGCCAACCAGCAATCGGTTTTTTATCAGGGATTAAAAGCAGAAATTCGCAATGTCCTTTTAAATCAAGGCTTGCACTATCTTTCAAAAGAAAAAGACACGACAGGTTTTTCAAGTCAGTATGGTTGGGTTCACGCTTTTGCACATGGATCCGATTTACTGACGGAGGTAGTTTGTCATCCAGACTTTCCTAAAAACAGAGTTCATGAAGTATTTGACATACTTGGCCAACTGTTTAAAAGAATTGCGATTCGTTTTACAAATGATGAAGATTGGCGTTTAGCCAGAGTGCTTTATGAACCGATTTTACAAGGGAAGTTGGAGCAAGAACAAGTAGCTTCTTGGATAAAAACAGTTGATTTTCCGATAGAAGAAAGGAAGGATTTTTACAAATTTTCCAACTTTAGATCCTGTTTGTTGGAAGTCTATGTCCAACTTGACCAGAGAAATAGTTTACAAGATGACTTGAAAGAAGCTATCCAGTCTTTTCGATACTAGGGATAAGCTAATAGTTCTATGATTTTCAAAAAACTTTCCAATCAATTTTCTTGAAACCCTTTCCCTCTTTTGATAGACTAGTATCTAGTTTTTGAAAAAAGGAGAAAGAAAATGAAAAAATTTGTTGCTGAGTTAATCGGTACTTTCATGCTTGTGTTCATCGGAACAGGAGCTGTTGTTTTTGGAAATGGTCTTGAGGGACTTGGTCACCTTGGAATTGCTTTTGCCTTTGGTCTGGCAATCGTGGTTGCAGCTTACTCAATCGGAACTGTTTCAGGTGCTCACTTGAACCCAGCTGTTTCGATTGCTATGTTTGTAAACAAACGTTTGTCATCTTCAGAGCTTGTAAACTACATCCTTGGACAAGTAGTTGGAGCTTTCCTTGCGTCTGGTGCTGTCTTCTTCCTCTTGGCTAACTCAGGGATGTCAACTGCTAGTCTTGGTGAAAATGCCTTGGCAAACGGTGTCACTGTCTTTGGTGGTTTCTTGTTTGAAGTTATCGCAACTTTCTTGTTTGTCTTGGTTATCATGACCGTGACTTCAGAAAGCAAGGGCAATGGCGCGATTGCTGGTTTGGTAATCGGTTTGTCCTTGATGGCGATGATTCTTGTTGGATTGAACATCACTGGACTTTCAGTAAACCCAGCTCGTAGCTTGGCACCAGCTGTATTGGTTGGTGGTGCAGCCCTTCAACAAGTTTGGATTTTCATCCTTGCGCCAATCGTTGGTGGCGTTCTTGCAGCACTTGTTGCTAAAAACTTCCTTGGAACAGAAGAATAATTGAAACTCAAAAAGCCTTGCTCCTCATCTTGAGGAACAGGGCTTTTTCGTATGATACTCTTCGAAAATCTCTTCAAACTACGTCAGCTCCATCTGAAACCTCAAAACAGTGTTTTGAGCTGACTTTGTCAGTCTTATCTACAACCTCAAAGCAGTGCTTTGAGCAACCTGCGGCTAGCTTCCTAGTTTGCTTTTTGATTTTCATTGAGTATGAGTTTAACGGTTGTCAATTTTCTCTGGATAAAGGTCGTGTTGGAAGAGGCGTTGTTCTGCCAAGCCTTCATACTTAGTTCCTGGCTTACCGTAGTTGTAGTAGGGATCAATTGAGATGCCACCGCGCGGAGTGAATTTTCCCCAGACTTCTAAATAGCGAGGGTCTAGCAAGTTGACCAAGTCTTTCCCGATGGTGTTGATACAGTTTTCGTGGAAATCTCCGTGGTTTCGGTAGCTAAAGAGGTAGAGTTTGAGGGATTTTGACTCAACACAGAGCTTGTCAGGAATGTAGGAAATATAAATGGTCGCAAAGTCTGGTTGAGCAGTGATTGGACACAGTGAGGTAAATTCAGGACAGTTAAATTTAATGAAATAGTCATTTTCCACATGACGATTGTCAAAAGATTCGAGGACATCTGGTTGATAGTCAAAGATGTAGTTGGTTTCTTTGTTGCCTAGTAGGCTTAGGTTTTTCATTTCTTCTTGTTGTGACATGATTTTTTCTTTCTAATCTTAAACACCACGTTGGTTGTCGTAGAGGAGGGTATGCAGTTGAGGAAGGACGCGGACATTGCCCCAGCTGTCGTCGGCAGCGACGCGTTCCCAGAGTTCTTTGAGGCGGTCCAGTTGGTCTTGGACAATATTGCCTGTGGCCTTGGGCTCAGGATTTCCAGCTGATAAGAAAAGGACATCTGGTTGGTAGCGCTCTTGAATGCCTTTAGCAAAGGCCAAATCTGCATCATCAAAGACAGGAATTTTAAAGGTGACTTTATCTGAATCCAGTTGGGAAACGATAAAGTCCAAGGTCTCAAAGTTGATTTCCATCTTGGATGAAGGAGGTTTGGGACTCAGAGTGACTTGATCGATGTCTTTCAACCAATTTTGCCAGCGAGAGCCTTGAGTTTCAACAGCCAGAGTGACACCACGTTCCTTGAGCTTGGTGACCAGTTCAGCCATGTTGGCTGCTAGGATAGCAGGATTTCCCCCAGATAGGGTGACATAGTCGTAGCTCCCCAATTTATCTAACTCAGCAATGACCTCGTCAGCTGTCATGCGAGTTGGTTTTTCAGAGCCATCCCATGTAAAGGCAGAATCGCACCAGTCGCAGTGGTAGTCGCAACCAGCAGTGCGGACAAACATGGTTTTCTGCCCGATTGCACGGCCTTCGCCTTGAAAGGTTGGGCCAAAAATTTCTAGAACTGGTAGTTTGAGGACACGTTCCCTAGTCATCTAACCACTCCCGTCTAAACTCCGCAAAGGCAGTCGGAGTCTCATAGAGGCGAACGTATTCCAAACGGAGACCGCGCTCGTCTGGCAACTCTTGGTTCATGGTTTGGAAAATCCAGTAAACCATATTTTCAGCAGTCGTGTTCATATAGGGAAGAGTTTCATTGAGATAGCGATGATCCAAGTGGGGCTCTAAGTAGTTCTTGTAGATCGCTTTGATGTCTCCAAAATCGTAGGTCATGCCACGTTCATCTAAAAAACCACTGACAGCAATCTGCAGATGATAGGTGTGGCCGTGCAGGGACTTACATTTTCCCTCATAGTGAAAGAGGTGGTGGGCAGCATCAAAGGTAAATTCTTTTGATACCAAGGTTCTATGAGGGTTGTAGACAAGAGACTCCCCTGTTTCCTGTGTGATTTCTTTGGGTGCAAAAAACATTAGGCCTCTCCTTTCTGTGAGAGATAAACATCTAGACCATGCTGACGTAGGTGGCAGGCTGGGCAATCCCCACAGCCACTGCCGATAATCCCATTGTAGCAGGTTAAGGTCTTTTCACGAACATAGTCAAAGGCACCGAGTTGATCAGCTAGCTCCCAGGTTTCAGCCTTGTCTAGCCACATGAGAGGTGTTTGGATAACAAAGTCGTAATCCATAGCCAGGTTGAGGGTAACATTAAGGGATTTGACAAAGACATCACGGCAGTCAGGATAGCCTGAGAAATCTGTTTCACAGACACCTGTCACGATGTATTTAATGCCACGTTGCTTGGCAAGAACTGCCGCAAAAGATAGAAAGAGGTGGTTGCGACCGTCAACAAAGGTATTGGGAACCTCCCCCTCTTTTTGCTCAATTTCCAGATTAGAAGTCAAGGCATTTTCAGTGATTTGTCCCAGCAGAGACATATCTAGGATGTGATGACGAATGCTCTGTTCCTTAGCGATTTCTTTAGCAACTTGAATTTCGAGATGATGGCGTTGACCGTAGGCAAAGGTGACGGCTTCAACAGTTTCATAGTGTTCTTTAGCCCAAAAGAGGCAGGTTGTGGAATCTTGACCGCCACTAAAGACGACCAAGGCAGATTGACGTTTCATAGTACTCCTTCCAAAATGGGAAATGTTCAGAGCACGCAAAAAGCTCCCTTGAGGGAGCTAAAAAATACCAAGTAGAGGTTTTTTTTAGCGATGGCATGTCCCAAACATCGTAATATTCTATCTACAGTCTAGCATATTTTTTGAAAAATGGCAAAGGGCAAGAAAAAAGAGACCAAAGAAAGTACTTGGTCTCTAGTGTGATTAGCTCAATTCAGCAACGATGGCCTTGATTTGTTCTGCTGTGTGAACGCCAGCAACTTGTTTGACAACTTGGCCGTCTTTTTTGAAGAGAAGAGTTGGGATAGACATGATTCCAAAAGCACGAGCTGTGTTTGGATTTTCATCAACGTCCATTTTAACGATTTTCAAAACATCTTCTGAAAGTTCTTCAGACAATTTGTCCAAGATTGGACCTTGCATACGACATGGACCACACCAAGTTGCCCAGAAGTCTACCAAGACCAAACCGTCTTTTGTTTCTTGTTCGAATGTTGCATCTGTAATTGCTTTTGCCATTGTATTTCTCCTTTTTAGTTATATTGGCTTAAATCTTGTTTCATGAGATAGAAGAAGACATCTCCATAAGTCCCATGGTAGTCCAAATCATGACCGTTGTAGGTTAATTTTTGGACGGGGTAGTAGTCTGCGACGCCGATAAGGCAAGCTTGTTGTGAACGATCAAAGTCTTCATAAGATTCGAAAGTTACAGTTCTTTCGTTCTTGCTGGCATCTAGATAGGTAATTTCAATCATTTTAAAAACTCCTTTATTTAATGATGACTTTATTTTACTCCTTGTAAAAGAGAATGTCAAGAAAAATGATTGCGCACGCAACTTTTTTCTAAAATCATCTTAAATCAAGAAATCCAAACCAGTTTCCAAGCTTTCTTCGACAGCCTTCTGTAGAGAGGCCAGTGTCTTTTGCCCATCACTTGTCAGGCAGATAAAGCTAGAGCGTCTATCTTGATGGCAACATCTTCGACTGATTAAACCGCAATTTTTTGCTTCCAAGCGAGTCACCATACGAGAAACAGCGCTCGGGCTCAGATGAAGCTTGTCTGGCAGGTCAATCTGGCGTAGAGATTTTTCTTGGGCCAAATCCAGATAGTAGAGCAGGTAAAACTCTTTCAAGGTCAGCCTTTGTTCACTCTGATTAGCAACAGTCTCTTCCAAGAGACCTTCAATTTCTTTCTGCCGGCGATTGAAGTCAAACCATTTTTCCAAATAGGTCATAGTATCTCCTTTCTTTTTAGAGTCATAAATAGAAGAATGTCCACTTACGGACAATCTCTGTATCACAAGATGATTGCGCATGCAATAATTATACTACTTTTCAAGAAAGCTGGCAAGAAAGACACTGAATCTTTTATCCTAAATTACGCCTCGTAACTTCTCAAAGTAACTTCCACTTGACTTGCCGAAGTGGAAATTAGTCTAAAACGGATTTTTATGGTGGAATTAAGTATGAGACGTTTGAGTTAGAAATGAGGTCCACTATGACAAAACATAAACACCTTACTCTTTCAGACCGTAATGATATCCAATTAGGCTTAGAGCGCGGTGAAACCTTCAAAGCTATCGGACAATCCATTCTAAAAGACCCAACTACTGTCTCCAAAGAAGTCAAACGAAACAGACAAATTAGAGACTCGACCTCTAACAACCTTCCCTGCCCTCTACTCGATAAGGCTCCCTTTGTCTGTAATGGATGCCCTAAAAGAAGACAAAATTGTGGCTATAAGAAGATCTTCTACCTTGCTAAACAAGCTCAAAAACAGTACGAACAAACTCTTGTCGAGTCTCGTGAAGGAACTCCCCTCAATTCCAAGACCTTCTGGGACATGGACAAAGTCATTTCTGATGGGGTTAAAAAAGGACAACACATCTATCATATCCTCAAAACTCATAACCTTGATGTCAGCTCCTCAACTGTCTATCGACACATCCGAAAAGGTTACCTGTCTATCGCTCCTATTGACCTAGCCAGAGCCGTTAAATTCAAAGAAAGACGGAAAAGTAAGCTACCTTCCATCCCTAAAGAAGCTAAAAAAGGACGTTCCTATGAGGATTTCCAAAACTATTTAGCCCTTAAGCAACTAGACTCTTGGCTAGAAATGGATACAGTTCTGGGGAGGATGGGAGGTAAAGTCCTACTCACCTTCAATCTATCTTTCTGTAACTTTATCTTCGCTAGACTTCTGGATAATAAAACTGCCCTTGAGGTTACCAAACACCTCTATGACATCAAAAACACTCTTCACCAAGCTGACAAAGATTTCTTCCAACTCTTCCCTGTCATTCTTACTGATAATGGTGGAGAGTTTGCCAGGGTTGATGATATTGAAATGGATGTGCGAGGAGAGAGTAAACTCTTCTTTTGTGACCCTAATCGCTCTGACCAGAAAGGGAGAATTGAGAAAAATCACACGCTGATTCGTGACATTCTACCTAAGGGAACTTCTTTTGACAACTTAACTCAAGAGGACATCAATCTCGTCTGCTCTCATGTCAACAGTGTCAAACGTGCTGCTTTGAATGGAAAGTCAGCCTATGAGCTCTTTGCCTTTACCTATGGAGAAGAGATTCCTAAGCTTCTAGGTATTTCTAAAATACCTGCAGAAGACGTCTGCCAGTCGTCTAAATTACTCCAACATAAATTCTAAAAACTAACCTTTAACCGCATTCAAACGTCTCACACTAACTTCCACCATAGCGGAACTTAATCTGAAACGCTTTCAGATGAGAGGATTTTGTGCGCTCTTTTTTTCGATTCTTTTTGCCTACAAAAGCTATGAAATCAAGCATGATTAAAACCAGTGGAACTTACCCTGACACGTATTTCCACTGGTTTTTACGATTTTTATCAGACTAACTTCCACTTGGATTAGCAGTGGAACTTAGTTTGGGAATTTACCCTAAATTACGCCTGTTTATGTTAGTCTTCAATTGCCTGTATCCCCTTTCTTCTCAAACTTTCCTCAACTCTTGTGCATTTCCTTGAAATTTTCTGAAAAAAGAGTAAACTGGTATGCAAGAAGTCTATTTCGTGGAGTTTAGGATGAAATTATATGTTCAATTAATGATTCTCTTTGTGATTTCTCTAATCGGAGAGGGGATTTCCAGTTTCTTTCATTTGCCTATCCCAGGCAGTATTATCGGTTTGATTATTCTCTTTCTAGCCCTACAATTTAAGTGGCTGAGAACCAGACATGTCAACATGGTCGGGAATTTCTTGCTGGCTAATATGACCATTCTCTTTTTGCCACCAGCAGTGGGAATCATGGAAAAGTTTGATGTGATTGCTCCCTACCTTTTGCCCATTGTCTTGATTGTCTTTTTTGCAGCTGTTATCAATATTATCCTTATAGCCCTAGTGGTTCAGTTCATCAAGCGACGGTTTGAGGGAGATTATGAGAAAGGAGATGCCAAATGAGTGAATTTGTTTCCAATCCCCTGTTTGGGCTTGCCCTGTCTATCCTAGCTTATCTAGTGGGAATGCTGATTTACAGACGTTTTCCCCATCCTTTGACAACGCCCTTGCTTTTGTCAGCTGTTTTCATTATTATCTTTCTAAAGGTGACGGGGATTTCTTACCAAGATTATTATCAAGGTGGAGTTTATCTGAACAACTTGATTGTCCCATCGACTGTTGCTCTGGGGATTCCGCTTTATAAGAGTTTTCATTTGATGAAGCACCATGCTCGGAGTATTCTTTTTGGAAGTCTGTTAGCGGTAGTTGTCAATACCTCCTTCACAGCACTTGTAGCTAAAATCTTTGGCATGGACTTTTTCCTAGCCATTTCTCTCTTTCCCAAGTCAGTGACAACCGCTATGGCAGTGGGGATCACAGAAAAATTGCAAGGTCTGACAACTGTGACCTTGGTCGTCGTAGTGGCGACTGGGATTTTAACCAGTGTGATTGGACCAACCCTTTTGAAGTGGTTGAAAATTGACGATCCGGTAGCAGTTGGGCTTTCCCTTGGAGGAACAGGCCATGCAGTCGGAACAGGAACAGCCTTTCGATACGGCTCTGTAGCAGGAGCTATGGGGGGCTTGGCTATCGGTGTTACCGGTATTCTCTATGTCTTTGTCAGCCCTATTGTAGCCAGCTTGATATTGAGTTAAAAAGCAAGGAATTTGAGTTCCTTGCTTTTTAAAATCGTATGTTATAGAGTATTATTTTTCTTTGCTTAAGTGAATGACTTGGTCGTAGTGTTTTAAGTCTTTTTCCGTGTAGTGGTGAATGACTTCAATGACTGTTTGAGGTAGGGAGAAGAGCAAGTCGCTGATCTTTCTGCTATTTTCCAAGTCAAGATTGGCCTTGATTTCATCTGCCAAGATGAGTTGGCTATCATGGTAGAGGGCGCGGGCGATTTCAAGGCGTTGTTTCTCGCCACCAGACAGACTATCATTGCTGAGCGTTCGATTTTTCAAATGTTCTAATCCTGTTTTTTTGAGGATGTAAGTTAAACGTTCCTCCTTTTTATCCAGTCCTAGAAGGATATTGTCGTCCAGAGAGAGCGTGTCAAAGTAATGGCTATCTTGGAGGATATAGGAACTAAAGCTTGTGATTTCTTGACGTGACAGGTTTTGACCAGCAAAGCTAATCTGTCCACTTGTTGGTGTCTCTTCTCCATGAATGATATTGAGCAGGGTTGTCTTACCAGAGCCACTTTCCCCGATAATGGCAATTTTTTCTCCTTGCTTGATGTGCATGGAAATCGGAGACAGGAGGCTATTCCCATCTTTTTCCAGGGAGATGGTGTTAAGCTGGATAGGGAAAATATTTTCTATGCTTCTAGGCGAGATGAAGTCAGACTGGCCCAAAAGTTTTTGGTATTTGTTGAGAAGAGTTCGATTCGCTTTTCGGGTGTTGGTAAAGTAAGCCAACTCTTGGAATTGATAGCCGATATTATGGGAAACTAGATAGATGGCCACAAAACTCGCCGCATCTAAATAGTTATAGTAGGTCATAAAGCCACCGATGACGATTGGTGTGACAGAACAAAAGGCATCGATGCTATTGATCAAGAGACTGTTTAAAGTTCGTTGCTTTTCATAGTTAATTTCGGCATCTAGACTGGTTTGTAATTGCTTTTGGTAGCGAGCAAAAAAGTAGTCCTGCCCCTGATAATGGCGAATTTGTTGGCTACCACCAATAAAATTTGTCAAGCTTGCTAAGTAGCTCTGGTTAACAGTGGACCGCTTTTCAGAAAGTGAATCCAAACGCTTTGATCCGATAGCACTGCAGAGGACAGGAAAGGAGTAGAAGAGGATGAAAATCAAGCCTAGGTAAAAATTGGTCCACAGGGCATAGAGAATGGACACAGTGGTAAAACCCAGAGAAGAAATGATGATAACCGTTGGTTCGATATAGCTTTCTTCTAGTTGCTTGACGTCGTTTTCTAGGTTGGACAAAATATCCTTTTCATCAATCTCATAACTGTTTAAAAATCGTTTGAAAATAGCACTCTTGATTCCATATTTGAAGTCAGTAATCAAACGGGCATAGTAATAGCGTTTCCCAGCTAAGCCTAGTAAGAGGATGAGGTTTCCAAGGATTCCCAAAATCAAAACTTTCCAAAGAAGGCCTAGTTCTTGATTGGTAAAACTGGCAACAATATTCTGAACAAGGGCTGGCGTGATAATTGCTTCCAGCCAAGTAATGGCAATAGAAAAGAAGTAAAGTACGAGGTGTTTCTTAGCAACAAATCTTCTCAGCATAAAGACTTGATCTCCTTATCGATATACATGCAATCAGTTTTAAAGTTATTATACTCCTTTTTATTAAATGCTTCATACTAAAAATGTAATTTTTTTGGGGGGATATATACTATCAATGCTTATTAGGATATAGCAAAAAAATTATAAATATGTGAAATAAGTGTTCATTTTTTATCAGAATGAATCGCTGATACAGGATTAAAAGAACTAAGTATTTCTTTTTGTTTTGAATGCGATACGTGAGTATAGATTTGTGTGACTGATATAGAACTGTGTCCAAGAATTTGTTGAATGTATCGAATATCTACATCATTATCTAGAAGCATTGTCGCAAAGCTATGTCTAAACATATGTGGTGTAATAGTTTTAGATAAGTTATTTTGTTCAACGATTCTCTTTAAAATTAAACGTACACTTTGCTCTGACAATGGTTTAGGCGAATGTTTTCCTGGAAATAGGAAATCATTGGATTCATTTCTTGTTTTATTTATATATGTTTCTAATAAATTGAAGGTTGTTTGATCTCCTAAAAATAGGATACGTTCTTTCTTCCCCTTTCCTATAATATGGAGTGTCTTATTAGAAAGATTAATATCTTTGAGATGAATGTGGCAAAGTTCAGAAATTCTGATGCCTGTTGAAAGCAAAAGGGAAATAATTAGTAGATTTCTTTCGGCTTTTTGTTTTTGATAATCAGTTTTAGATATAACTACTTTCTGTTCTAAATAGATAAAAATGCTTTTTAGAATGTTATACGGAATCGTTTTAGGTAATATTTTTTCAGTTCTAAATTGAAAACGCAATTGATTGAAGGGATTCTCTTCAATTATATGCTGGTATTTCAGATAGTTATAAAACACCTTTATACAAGCAATTTTTCTTCTTAATGTATTCGTTTTTATGTTAGATTGTGTCAACTCTTCGATATAGGATTCGACATTATCATAGTTTGAATTATAAAATTGCATAAGATCATTTTTATAAGCACGAATCGTGTGTGAACTCAAACGCTTATGAGTTTTGCAATAATCTAAGTAAGTAGAAATAAGTTTATAATCCATAAAAATCTCCTTTATCAATAATCATGCTATTATAAACTTATTTGGGTGCTTTGTATAGCGATAATAAATAGTTATCATTAGGAGAAAGTTATGGATATTACAATTATTATTCCAATGAAAGATACCGAAGATCAAATAATGAAATGTTTAGATTCTATCAAAATCAATACGCTTTCTAGAGATAGGTATGAAGTCATCATTATTGACGATGCCTCAAAGCAACCTTCAGAATTTTTATCAGAAAAATATGATATTCATTATTTTTATTCTAAGAAAAGTTTAGGAGCAGGAGGAGCCCGAAATTTAGGACTAAGGATGGCTCGTGGGAAATATATATGCTTTATAGATAGTGATGACTGGATTTCCTACGATTATTTAGAAAAAGGTCTAACATATATGGAGCAATGTGCATCTGAAATTGGAATGTTTACTTTAAAACGTGAATACGACGACATAAAAGATATAATCTACAAGTGTAAGTATAATACTTTGCTACAATTAGGATCTGAAGAGAGTATAAAGGTAATGGCGAAAGAATATAACTTTGATGTAAACATAGTTCCATCAACAACTAATAAAATCTACCTACGTCAATTTTTAATTGACAATAATATATTTTTTCCTGAGAATCGTAAATTTGAAGATTTACTATTCAGTATTAAGACGATGCTTGCAGCTTCTAAATTAATTTGTATTCCTGAGGCAACTTACTTTCATTATCGACGTAAGGGATCAATTGTCCAATCTTTTGAACACAAAAATAGCGAAGATATGTTATTCATTTTGAAAGAAATTAAAGTGTATTTAGAAAACAATAATTATTTTGAAATTTATAAGAAAAGTTTCTATCTTTTTTGTGAACATTTTATGAACCTAATCATTAGACAAATTAATGAATTTTGTAGTGATGAAAATATTAAAAAAGCTGAAATGACTTTTATTGTTAAAAATTTATTACAGCAAATTAACTTAGATGAGTATCTTGCCTCTATTTCAGCAGAAAAACTTAGAATGCATATTCAACCTTACATCATTGATACAAATATACTATAAATATAAATTGTTCTACATGTTCTATTAAATTAATCCTAATATCAGGAAAGTATTTTGTAAATATATTGTAATTTTTGTATTTAAAAATCCCATATGATTCCTAATAAAAATGTGTTGGCAATTCATTGGAAATCATATGGGAAAAATATATTTTATTATTTAAAAATTGAAATGACTACGCTAGAATAGGTATATGGAGTATTCGAACGTAATCACTTTACTTTACTGTATTAATAATTAGACTCCCTTACCATATTGAACGAGGATCAAAATAAAACGTATTATCTTTCAGCTCACCACCTAAATAAAATTCAACATGAGCTGGTGAACAACTTAGTTTAAGATTGTGTAAATTAATATTTTTATAATGATTAGGAAGAGGGGAACTATCAATTAATCTCAATTTGTTTTCAATTTCTAGATATTGATTATTTTGGACTAATTCTAAATAATTAAATATGTTAGCAAAAAATAGTTGTTGACGAGCCCTGTAGGGACGTTTCCCCGAATCGTAGATTTCTTTGATTAAGTTTTTAAGAGTTGTTTGATCATCTAAAATGATAGCTCCAGCTACCAATCCGAGAATATACTTTTTATAGTCGTTAAGGTAGTCCTTTTTTAAGATACTAACTTTCTGTAGGATAATTAAGAATTGCTCTTGCTTAGGATTCTCTAAAAATTTTATAAATAATTTCTCTATTTCTAAAAAATAATTATATTTATCAATTGAAATAGGTTCAATTTGAAATAAAATTTCTTTGGCAAGTGTTATATTACTTGAATAAAAGATTCTCGCAAGGCGTTGGGTGTAAATTTTTCCATATTCATCTACTTTTGAATAGTTCATAAATTCTTCTAAGAGCTTACAATCTAGTGCTAAGGTGTTCTCTGTTTTAACCAGAGCCTCCAAAAATTTTTGGTTAGATTTAATCGTCTGAACTTGATCATGATTTACATTACGATAGGATAACAAATTATGGAACTTCTTGCTATGTTTTCGAAATTGTTCTAAGCGATAGTTTTCATAATCACTATTGATTATTTCATAGACTACACTTAATATAATATTTAAAAAAATTTCAGATTCACTATTATATTTTAATTTTGCATCAAGTATATTGAAAAGTTTTAAAAATTCTGCAGATCCACTACTATCTTGCCCAACATTTGCATTAGCCATTGCAAAAAAATAGTGCAGTAAATAATAATCATTTTGAAATCTATAGAACAACCTCATGTAGTTGTCTCCCCCTTTAAATTTGCGAAGGAGATAGTAAATTGAATGATATTCTTGATGAGAAAAATATTGTTGAAGCGTAGCAATTGCTTCTTGACTTTTTTCTCTATTCTTATCTATAAATAAGGAGACAAATATTTCTTGGAGGGGATGATTGAAATTTATATTTTCAGAGATAAATAATTCATTCCCATTGTCTATAATCCAGTTCAAGAACTCCTCTAATAAATTAGAAGAGAATGGTACTAGTTGTTGGTTGATGTCAAAACCTAGAAAATTTTTTTCCAATAAAGATATTGTTGCTTCGCTATATATTTGAATATCATTTGGTGGGAGACTATAGTTCAAGAAAACAGACTTTACTACTTCAAGTTCCTCTTTGCTTAAATCTTCAAAACTTTTAATATTCTCGTTGCTACTGAAATGAATTAATAGTTTAGCGGGTTCGAGTTTTAAGATAGGAAAAGTATTTAAGTCCTGTAATTGTTTTATATTCTTAATGGATTCTTTTAATGGTTCATAGATTGGGTTTATTCCGTCCAGGGATAATACTTCTGATATGTGAATGACATCTTTTGGAAAAGTTAATGGATTTGTTGAAGTAACGACAAAGAAAATATTGTAATCTTCATTATAGCAAGCTTGAATTATATGTTCAAAAAATTCTTTGTATTCGTTTGATAAAAATTGAAAGTTTTCTACAATAACTAATTTAAAGAATTGAGTTTCCTTAAATTGCTGAAAAAAGTCCGTTAGAATATCTAATTGAAAATATCTAAAAAGTGCTTCGTAATTTTTAGCTTGATACTGTTGTATAAATGATTTTAAGGAACTACTGAGAGGAGTTGGATAATCTTCTTTGATGACCAGATCGTGTAGCAACGGGAACAAAATAAAATGCACTAGCTGAACTAAATTTTCTAAATTGCAGACATCATCCGATGAAAATGATATAAATATTTTGGGGAATTGCTGAATAGTAGGTGATGAAAAATAATTTTTGACTAGATAGCTTTTTCCATATTTATAGGGAGAAATAATTGAAAAAATCTGAGTAGTTTTAGTATGATTCCTAGTTGTTTTACAATTTTCTTCCAATCTCTGTCTGACATTCTCTTGTGATTTTATATAAATAGGTTTCATAACAGTATTTTTTATTAAAGTAAAATGCTTAGGACTAAGAATTGAAATTTTGGTACTATTAGATTTCTTACATAAATCGAAAAAATGATAGATGGAATAACTGTCTTGATTTTTTTCGTAAATAAAAGAATTATTCTGGCTACCATTGGGTGAAGCATCATACCTATCGTCAGGAACTATTTGAAATTCTATTTGAATATGATTTTCACCAGAATTTACCGGAATCTCCTTAAGAGAAGATGTACCAACAATTCTCCAGGGATATTTTCCTATATTGTTAGGTAAAATTTCTATTATGTCATCATTGTAAGAAAAAAATGAAAAGGACAATCGATAGCGTGTATTGTACGACAGGTAGTCTACTGAAAAATTGGGGTTTCGAATGGCATAGGAATTTATCGTGGTCACTTCAACAAATCTAGTTGAAGTAGTTTCAATTTCTGATATATCAATATCTTTTTCTGAGATATTAGAAGAAAAAAATTCTTTGATATATTTGGGATTACGTTTTAACCAACTTTCTAGATTTGTTTTAGTTATAAAATGTACAACCGCTTTGGGAGAAATTTCGGTAATTGCAGTTTTTATATTAATAATATTCTCAGTAGAAATATTCGAATTAGTAACAAAGAAATATTTTTTAACATTTTTTTGTAAGATAGAAGTGACAATAGTCGCATCAAGACGATACCGAGATAGTTTTTCTTTGGAGGTATATTTTGCTTCCATCCACCACCTAATAAATTGGCCGTCTTCTATAAAAAAGACGACCTGCGCATCTCTATTTCCATCACGAGTTTCTTTTGTTGGGGTCCAATTTCTCTCACTGGGATAAACTTTTTCAACATATTTTAGTGCTAATACTTCAAAAGTTTTATCATTTTTGGGTTTTAGATATTGCCAAATATTCAATTTTATAAATCTCCTAATGATAACTATTTATTATCGCTAGTATATCATAAAAATTAGTATTTCACTAATTTTATAGTGGATGATAAAGAGATAAAAAACAAAGAAACATTGTTTGGTATAACGCATTTAACTTTCTATAGAATATTCAATCTAGATTATCTTTTATAAATCTAGATTGAATAAAAGTCTAATAAGTAGGAGAGGTTCTTTTCCATAATTTCTCGAATAGAACACAAAAAGCGAACAAAACAGAATTTGTTGTTTCGATTCGCTTTTTGAATTATTATCTAGATTTTTCTTGCACCTCTGATAACATTTAGTCTGAGCAGGTACACTAATAGCTGATGGAATAAAATGTGTACTTTAGATTATTTCCAAGCGCCACTGGCATCTACATAGTAGCCATCTGGTGTGTAGGTATTGTGAAGCATCTTACCAGTTGAATCAAGATAGTACCACTGACCGCCATCTTTGACCCAACCAGTCGTCATAGCACCTGAGTTGTTTAGATAATACCAAGAGCCACTATCTTTGATCCAACCTGTTGCCATTGAACCTGAGTCTTTTAGGTAATACCAAGAGCCGTTATCATATAACCAATCAGCTGAAATCATGGCTCCTGATGATTTAAAGGCATACCAGTTGCCACCTTGATAGAGCCAAGTTTGATTAAACATAACCCCTTTATCATTCATAAAGTACCAGTTTCCATTGTCCTTAACCCAATCGTTCTGCACTAGTTGACCTTGTTTTTGATAGTACCACTTTTCACTGTAATTATTTTTTAGCCAGCTTTCTGCTTTTACAATCGGATAAAGTGTTTTGAAGGCTCCTCCCCCCCTGTAGGAATGACTGATAACTCCTGGTTTTTCAAGTTTCAATTCTACATAGTCGTCTGCCCAAGCAAATACTTTTTGACCATTGACAGTCTCTGGTAAGGTAGCAGTGTAGGTCTTGGTTTGATAGTCCCATTTTGCATCAAGGTAGGTGTATTGATTATTTGATTCTTTAATATGGTAGTAGCCACTCTTTCCACCATTATATACGTCATCTACCACTTTAGTGGACCAGGTCTTTACTTCATTTCCGCTCTTGGCTTCTACCTTGATATCTCCTCTATAGCCATAAGGTACATAGAAATTCAGATAACGACCCTCTACACCCATCATAGACTTATCCTTTTCTTTACCTAGGAAATTGACTGTCTGATCTTGACCATTGAGACTAACCGTCCACTCGATTTTCTCAGTTTTTGGCAAATCCAATACTTTGATATCTACTTCATTGCCATTATTAAATCGGAGAATTTTGCCATCTTGATACCAAACATCACCCTTAATAACCCATTCTTCTTTAAGCTCAAATGCCTGCCCTGAATGAGGGAAAGCCAGTAAGGCTAGACCAGCTAAAGACAAACCAAATAATGTGATTTTTTTTGATACTTTCATTTTCTTAACTCCTTATTTTTGGAATAAAACAAATTGACTGTTTTCTGGATAAACTTCAATATGTTGTTTATGATTTTGTTTTAAGACTTGTTCACGTGAGTAAGAATACAATTCGTTTAACGTGATTCTATTGTTATAATTTTGATCAGCAATTAAAGAACCTTGAGATTGCTGTACAGGGTTCCATCCTGAACCTAAAGACCAATATTTAGTTGCCAAACTTAAAGCTCCGCCGCTAGAGTATTCTGACGAACTTGATGAGCAGAGTACTAAAAATTTAGAGTCAATCATCTCACCTGCTTTTTCGCCACCATTCATATTAGAAAAACCTGATACAAATTCATCTAAATCAAAATATTTCGTAGAGGCTTCTTCATTGGCTTCACCTGTATTATCTTTAGAAATAATTGTCCCAGCGTGACAACAATCTAGCATAATCACAAACTTACCTTTATATTGTTTCAGTATAGATGCCAATTCCCAGCCTGAAAATGATGTTTTATCGCTACCAATGGCTATCGTCCCGTCTTTTCCTCCATGGCAAGTAAAGTAAAGGTAGTTCACATCGCTTTCGCTAGAAGATTTGAAAAGTTCTTCCATTTTTGCAATAATCTCGGACTTAGTTTTATCTGGGAAACGAACAACTTTACTAAAGTTTTGGTTGCTAAAAACCTTTTCCATAGTATTAACGTCTTCGATAGGTACTGCTCTCGTTGATGTTTCACCAAGAACTAAAGCACGGCGATTAATCGTTTGTCTTGCTCCACTACTAGCAAAGAAATAAGTATCATCTCCAATATTGTGCCAACCTGTCTGCATAGCACCACTAGTAGATAGATAATATTCGTTTCCACCGATAGTCTGTAATCCTGTTTTCATGGCATCACTATCATCTAGATAATACCATTTCCCATATTCTTTAATCCAACCTGTCTTCATCCAACCTTCATTATCAAAATAGTACCAGGTGCCATTTATTTGTTCCCATCCATTTGCAGTATAAGAACCATCAGAATGTTTATACCACCAACGGCTACCAGACTTTTTCCAACTTCCACTTGACTTACTATAAGTTGTTTGAGAGGATGATTCTTGAGCATAAACTGGACTATTTACTGGTAGTGTTGACACTAGGCTCAGTAAAGCAACTGTTGACAATAAAATTTTTTTCATGATATGATTGTCCTTTCTATTTTATTTTTGTATAATCATATCACAAATAAAAAAACCAGGTTTTATTTTTTGCAGAAATGGAAGAGGAATATTATGGAAAATTTTGGAGCAGTTTTAAAGGATATTCGTATTTCAAAAAATTTTCGTCTTAAAGATTTGGCTTGTGATAAGATTAGTGAATCAACTATTTCTCGTTTCGAAAATGGGATTACCAAATTATCTATTGATCATTTTTACATGTTGTTAAATCGCCTGGGGGTATCATTTTCGGAATTTGAAGAATTAGTTCATTGCTATTATTCCAAAAAAGAATGTTTTTTTGAAGAACTAGAGCATGCTGTGAACTCTTCAGATATCGTTTTGTTACAAGAACTAATAAAGAAAATAGAACTAAAACAAAAGCAGGAAAAAAGTTTATGCCATTGTCACATAAAGTTGATTGCTGAACAACAGATTAATCGCCTTGCAAACCTTCCTTACAATGCCTCTAAATGTAATGAGTTAATCAAGTACTTGCTTTCTGTAGATAATTGGATGGAGTATGAACTAAAAATTTTCTATAATTCGGTGTTTTTTATGAATACTAAGACCATAAGCTTACTATATAGAGCGGTAATCAAGAAAACACGACATTTTTTAAAAACAGATATGGGCACACATAGAGTAATTCCTTTATATTTATTTAATTTAGAATTATTATTAAAAAATAATTTGTTAGATAACGCTCAATTTTTTATAGATGATTTAGAAAATTTACTGACCAGACAAGGATATTATTTTGAAAAGACTTATTTGCTTTTTTTAAAAGGTATTTATCTCATAAAAACGAATCAAGTAGAGTTAGGCAAAAAAGAATGTTCCAAAGCTATGAGAATATTTAAAGAATATAATGACAGTGACACAATAGAGAAATTAGACAAGACCTTCAAATTAGATTTTGTTATTTAATTGGTTAGAAGGATTTGTCTGTAAGATAAAGTTAGATAGACAATGAGATAAAAGAAAAAGGATAGCTTCTCCGCGATGAGATGTTATCCTTTTTGATTATGAAACTATTGCAAATTAACCTTGTTTCTCAAGATGTAGTAGGTTCCGAGATAAAAGATAGCTATGAAAATGAGTTCTTCCAAAATGCCTGTACTTGCTCCCATATAGAAATTGCTAAATTCCCAAACGAAGTTCCGCTGTTAGTAGAAGTGGAAGTTAGTCTGATAAAAATCCTAAAAACCAGTGGAATTCCGTGTCA
>NZ_PNGD01000013.1:0-73182 GCF_002871495.1 Streptococcus sp. UMB0029 | reverse complement strand
CGCTCTGAACATCAAAAAAGAAAGGACGAAATGTGTCCTTTCTAGATCTTAGCTTTTCTTCAACCCACCACAGTTGACAAAGAGCCGAAAAACCAAGCCGGCTGGGCTTGGTCTTTCTTATCTATTTTTAGTGTCAAGGATAATGGTGACTGGTCCGTCATTGACCAGTTCAACCTGCATATCCGCTCCAAAGATCCCTGTCTGAACGGGCACTTCTTGCGCTAATTTTTGATTGAATGCATCATAGAAGTCTGATGCCATATCAGGCTTGGCTGCTCCTGTGAAGGCTGGACGATTGCCTTTCTTAGTATCCGCAAAGAGGGTAAACTGAGAAATAGAAAGGATTTCTCCTTCAATATCTTTGACAGACAGGTTCATCTTGCCTTCTGCGTCTGAAAAAATCCGCATGTTGACAAGCTTTCTCACAGCATAGTCCAAATCTTCCTCTTGGTCCTCTGGTCCAACACCAACCAGCAATAAGAGCCCCTGATTGATTTTTCCCTGAACCTGACCTTCGATACTCACTTGGGCTTTTGTAACCCGTTGGATAATAATTTTCATAATAGCCTTTCTAGTAAGAGCTAGGCCAATTAGCCGTTGGTCCGTTTAACAGAGTAAACTTCTGGCACACTCTTAATCTTGTCCACAACCGTAGTCAGCGTTGAAAGGTTAGTAATACCAAAGGATACATGGATATTGGCAAATTTCATATCCTTGGTTGGTTGGGCGTTGACTGTTGAGATATTCTTGGTTGTGTTTGATAGAACTTGCAGCACATCGTTTAAGAGGCCTGTACGGTTAAGACCATAGATATCGATATGGGCTATATACTCCTTATTTGAGCTAGAGTACTGGTCTTCCCATTCCACATCAAGGAGACGTTGCTCGTAGTTTTCTTGGGCACGCAGGTTCATACAGTCCACACGGTGAATAGCTACACCACGCCCCTTGGTAATGTAGCCGACAATATCGTCACCAGGCACTGGATTACAACACTTGGCAATCCGCACTAGGAGGCCTGAGGCACCTTCAATGACCACACCACCCTCATGCTTGACCTTGAGGGTTTCTTTGTTTTCAACCTTGACTTCGCCACCTTTTACAAGTTCTTCTGCCTCCGCCTTGGCCTTGGCACGTTCTTCCTCACGGCGTTCCTTTTCAGTCAGACGATTAAAGACAGTAATAGCACCGATTTCGCCAAAACCAATGGCCGCAAAGAGGGATTCTTCTGTCTTGTAGCTGGTCTTTTGTAGAACTTGGTCCATGTGGCGCTTGTCCATAAATTTATTGGCCACATAGCCATTTTCTTGGAACTGAGCCATCAACATTTCACGCCCCTTGTTGACAGACAATTCCTTATCTTGGTTTTTAAAGAACTGGCGAATCTTGTTACGTGCCTTGCTGGTTTTGACCATATTGAGCCAATCACGACTCGGTCCAAAGGAGTTAGGGTTGGTAACAATTTCAACCTGATCTCCTGTCTTGAGCTTGGTTGTCAATGGAACCATACGGCCATTGACCTTGGCACCAGTTGCTTTTTCACCAACCTTGGTATGGATTTCATAGGCAAAGTCAATCGGTCCTGAATCTTTTGGAAGAGAGCGGACAGCTCCATCCGGAGTAAAGACGTAAATCTCCTCAGCCAGGTAATTTTCTTTAACAGAATCCACAAATTCCTTAGCATCATCTGCCTGGTCTTGGAGCTCCATCATCTCCTTAATCCAGTTCATTCCAATAGCAGATTCCTTGCTGTTAACCTGACCTTTGATACCTTTTTTATAGGCCCAGTGAGCCGCAACCCCGTACTCAGCCACCTCGTGCATGGCCTTGGTCCGAATCTGGAACTCAATCGGTCCTTTTGGCCCATAAACAGTCGTATGGATAGACTGGTAACCATTGGCCTTGCGATTAGCGATATAGTCTTTGAAACGACCAGGCATGGGTTTCCAAAGTTCATGCACATAACCCAACATGGCATAAACATCACTTTGGGTATCTAAAATACAGCGAATAGCAATCAGGTCATAGATTTCCTCAAACCGTTTTCTCTTGTCCTGCATTTTGCGGAAAATCGAGTAAATATGCTTGGGACGACCGTAAATCTTCCCTCTCAAGTGATGATCTGTCGTATAGTCTTCTAATTTTGTGACCACCTCATCCACCAAGGCCTCACGCTCTCTGCGTTTTTCCTTCATCATATGGGTAATCTTGTAAAACTCCGTAGGATTGAGATAACGGAAAGACAGGTCTTCTAATTCCCATTTGACGCTAGAAATCCCCAGACGGTGAGCAAGAGGTGCATAGATTTCCATAGTTTCTTTGGAAATACGCTCCTGCTTGTCTTTTCGAAGATGTTTTAGGGTCCGCATATTGTGCAAGCGGTCTGACAGTTTGACCAAGATAACACGGATGTCCTCAGACATGGCCATGAGCATCTTGCGATGATTTTCAGCCAACTGCTCTTCATGAGACTTGTATTTGACCTTACCAAGCTTGGTAACCCCATCGACAATCACGCGCACATCAGGACCAAACTCTCTTTCCAAATCGTCCAAGGTCGCATCAGTATCTTCCACCACATCATGCAAGAAACCACAAGCTACCGTTACAGCATCCAGCTTGAGTTTGGCTAAAATCCCTGCTACTTGGATAGGGTGAATAATGTAGGGTTCACCCGATTTCCGATACTGGCCACTGTGGCATTCAACAGCATAGACCAAGGCCTTATAGACAAAATGGACATCCTCTTCCGTTAAATATTCTTTGGTTAAAGCGACAACTTCTTCGCCTGTTAAATTCACTTCTTTTGGCATCTCTACTCTCCAATTCTTCCTACCATTTTATCACTTTTTTAAGAATATGAAAACTAGATTGGAACAGAATAAGAAAAAAATAATTCAGAATTGCTTGATAATTCTGAATTATTATTCTATAATATATTACGAAGTTAGATTTTAAACTTAGGTGATAGAAGGAGAGATAGAAGAACGGAAACCATATTGTAACCGAAAGACTTTCTGACTTCCCCAATTCCATTGAAGATAAGAAAGATAAACGATGGAACTCGTGTCACATACACTGGTACCTTGACTGGATTTTGGAATTAAAATTCTCAAGATACTTTCTTTTATCCTTTAGTTTATAAGGAGAACACCTATGAAAAAAACTGCTATTTCTATCTTTGCTCTCCTAGTGTTAGGAGTTTGCTGCCTGTTTCTATTCAGCCAGCAAAGCTATAAAAAAACAGTCGTTCAATACTATGCTAAGGACCAGAACCTGCCAAATAGGATAACTTATAGTGAATATAGCGATAAACGAGAAGCCAACTACGGTGGCACTCTAAACATCACGTCTATCAAACAAGCTAATGACGGGGTTTATGCAACCTATGAAGGGCAATTGACACCTCTCCAATATTGATAAATTGATAACCAGCCTGTCTTCATCTAGTCATGTTGGTTTTTAAGTTCATCCTAAATCCTTACCTATTCTCCCCATCTGTGCTATACTTAATTTAGTACATTCTTTGAGATTGGAGCTAGTATGAAAATCCATAAAACTGTGAATCCTGTTGCCTATGAAAATACCTATTATTTGGAAGGCGAAAAGAACCTCATCGTTGTCGATCCCGGTAGCCATTGGGAAGCTATTCGTCAGACCATCGAGAAAATCAACAAGCCGATCTGCGCTATTCTCTTAACCCATGCCCATTATGACCATATCATGAGTCTGGACTTGGTTCGCGAGACTTTTGGCAATCCTCCTGTCTATATCGCAGAGAGTGAAGCCAGTTGGCTCTACACTCCTGTCGATAATCTCTCTGGGCTTCCTCGCCACGATGATATGGCAGATGTGGTCGCAAAACCTGCAGAGCACACCTTTGTCTTTCATGAAGAATACCAATTAGAGGAATTTCGTTTTACCGCTCTACCGACCCCAGGTCACTCTATCGGCGGCGTTTCTATCGTCTTTCCTGATGCTCACCTAGTCTTGACAGGAGATGCTCTGTTCCGCGAAACAATTGGACGGACGGATCTTCCGACTGGTAGTACAGAGCAACTCCTTCATAGTATCCAGACCCAACTCTTCACTCTACCAAACTACGATGTCTATCCAGGACATGGTCCAGCTACAACCATCGCTCACGAAAAGACCTTCAATCCTTTTTTCTAGCAAGATGATGACAATAGATATCGTAATTTATAATAGATTAAAGCTAGAATAGTACGCTCTGGCTTCTAAATCATTATTAGAAATCAATTTGTTCAGACTTTATTTCATCTCACTATATTTATACTATTTTAAAATTATAAAAAACGCATAATATCAAGTGTAGAAAAGTTTGATATTATGCGTTTTATCATGAAAAGATTTTCTAAATCATCTCCTCAAATTGATTTTTTCACAGTCTAAAATAATTGATAGATAAACTATGAATTGGAGTTATTCTGACTCCTTACGGAAGCTAAATAATCCAGCAGTTAGAGTTAACATTCCAAATAGGGTAGCGAGAATTGAGTTATTTTCTCCAGTATTTGGCAAAGTCTTAGCTACTTGTTTCGAAATAGTTTCAGTCTTAGTTGCTAACGGATCAGCTTGAGTTTTTGTACTACTTGCGTCATTTTCTTTTTGTTCTGTGGTTGTTGGAGTATTACTACTATTTACAACTGGAACAGGAGTTGGACTACCTCCGTTATCACGACTTGCGGCAACTTTGAAAGTCATAGCATAGATACTAAAGTGATTGGTTTCAAAAGTAACCTTATCTGTATCTTGTTTGAACTTCAATGCCTGTAAAGTACCATCTGGAGCAACATAATAGACATTTTCAACTGGCTTATCGGCAGAAAGACTTACTAGAACCATGCCGTTTGGCTGAATAGCCTTGCCTCTCGCGTCATACAGATGAATGTCAAAGGCCTTGTATTTTTTTGATTCAAGTGAAGTCGACTTGGTTTCTTCTACCCTGATATATCTGACATTTTTGAGTGTTGCTTCTGAACCATATACTTGAACGCTTCCAGCTTCGCTCGAAAGAACACGAGTATTGTTTGGGATGTCTGGATTAAGCGTAGGAGTTACGGGGGTTGTCGGTGTTACTGGAGCAACTGGTGTAACTGGATTTACAGGATTTTCACTTGGCTTCTCTGCTGGTTTCTCTGGCTTAGTAGGCTGTGGTTGATCAGCTGGAATAGTAGGAACACTTGGTTGCTTATCTGGCTTAGGCTGTTCGCTTGGCTTCTCAGCTTGTTTTTCGGTGTGGTTCTTAAATAAGAAAACGTAAGTTTGATAAACTTCTGCGTATAGACCAAACTCTCCCACGCTTCTTCCTCTCTCATTTAGCTGATAACGGTGATAAAGTGGTGTTAACTGCCTATTTTTCGAAAATTGATAGACTTCCACGTCATTGTCTTCTTTTTTAGTGCGGAAAACCATGTAACCTTGACCTGTGATGTTAGTGTTTTTGTTTAGTTCAACCTTTCTTGTTTTTCCATCCAAAATACCTGTATAAATTGTATACGCTTCATAGTTTCTACCTTCCAATTCTGGAATTTTCACTCGAATCGGACGCATAAATATATCGCTTTTCAACATTTCTTCACGAGAAAATTCCCTCCCATTTTCTTCTAAATACCTATTCCCACTGCCCCAAAAAAAAGTTAATCTTGGTTTGTTATTGATAAAATCTTTTTCAGCAGTCCATATTCCATTGATAGGAGTTTCCTTCATATCACTGATAGGAAGTGGTGCTACAATATCTGCGTAGGTAACAACAGGGTGTTCATGAACGCTTCCGTCACGTAGAGGCCATCTTCTCACTGGTTTTCTGTTATTTTCCTGCGGTTGCTCTGTAGGTTTAACCTCTGGTTGAGGGTTTTCTGCTGGTTTTGGAGCTGGAACGGGTGTTTCAGCTGGTTTATTTTCAACCGGCTTATTCTCAACTGGTTTTACTGGCTGAGTAGGCTGTGGTTGCTCTGTAGGTTTAACCTCTGATTGAGGATTTTCTGCTGGTTTTGGCGCAGGTGTTGGTTGAGCGGTATTAGGTTTAACAGCAGCATTTGGCTGTGGCGCAACGTTTTCCTCGGCATGCACCAAAGTTGGCACTACAGCACTAAGAGTGACAGCAGAGAAGGTAACAATACCTAGTTTAGTGAGTTTATTCATAATTTTTCCTCCTCAGGAATATATAATTGCCTTTTTAGGCTTATAAAATGACAAAATCAACTTCCTTTCAAGACCACAAAAGCAAAATTTTGAGCCAACTCATTCTCTAAACATTTAATGTCCTTGATAGAAGCCTTAAATGAACCTTCATCCATTAACTGAACAATACGTCTATCACACTATTACACATCTTAATGATTTTTAAATTTTTTGTTGCCAAAAGCTAGCTATCTCCTTTAGAGATAGGGAACTAAGTGTATCGCGTAACGACCGTTAAACGATACACAAAAAATACCAGTCTAATACAGGTTAAAAACACTGTTAAACTCGCATTTTTTAAATATTCATATTGTTGTTTTGACTGTTTTATCAAACGGTCGTTAATCGAAACAAATTTACGGCTTTATTCTACCATTTTTCCCTGTTTTTAGCAATGATTTTCCGTTTTTTTTTGACGATTGTTCGCCACTTTATTACGTTCTAACACTTTATATAGGGTTGATGTAGAAATTTGTTCAGTTTTTGCAATATTACGTATGCTTATATCTGAATGTAGATATTTGTTAAGTATCCGCTCCTCCTTTTCTTTTGAAATCCGTTTTGCTCCTAATCTAACACCATTTTCCTTAGCTTTTCGAAGTCCCTCTTTTGTGCGAAACCTCAGATTTTCCAGCTCATTTTCTGCCACAAAGCCTAAAATGATGCAAAGTAACCTGCCAATAAGAGAACCTGTTTCTAGCTTTTCATGCAAACTGACTAGGTGAATATTAGATTCATTAAATAGTTCAATAAGTTCTAGCAGCTTAAACATAGATCGAGTCAGTCTATCTAACTTATAGATAGTGAAAGTAACCTGCTTGCCATCTTTCGAAAAGTCAGAGGCCAGTTTTAAAGCCTTTGTAAGTTCAGGACGAGTGTTATTTGCACCAGATTCCTTTTCTATAAAAAGTTTATCGCAATGTTTGAGAGCTTCGATTTGCACTTTCAATCCTAGGTCTTGCTTATGAGTAGATACACGGGCGTAGCCTATGTTGATAGTCTTTTGAGACATAAAAATCCTCCTGTTATCTTGATACAGAGGGATATTTTACTATGAATTTTAAAATAAGAAAAGACTTCAATTTCATAATCCCTATGAACTACACCCTAAAAGCTAGATTGTTCTATCTAACTTTTGGGGTGTACATAGATAGGGAAGGTATAATTATAGGAGTTTTACTTGCTTATTTGCATTACCAAATAATGACGCGCTCTTCTGGTGAACGCCACATACCGTCGCCTTCTTTGACATCATAGGTTGTAAAGAAATCATCGAAGTTTGGTACTTGCACATTGACACGGAGTTTGGCTGGTGCGTGCACATCGACGCTAGCCAAAAGTTTCATAAATTCTGGACGACCTTTCATGCGCCAGATGCGACCGAAGTTGTAGAAGAACTCTTCTGCTGAGAAGTCTGGTTCTCTCTTAGCTGCTTCAAGGGCTGCAGCGATTCCTCCCAAGTCAGCCACGTTTTCTGACACAGTCAATTTACCGTTGATAGTTGCTCCATAAGAATCCTGTCCATCAAATTGGTCAATAACTTTTTGTGTTTTCTCCTTGAAGGCAGCATAGTCGCTCTCTGTCCACCAATCCTTGAGGCTACCATTTTCATCGAAGGAAGCTCCGTTGGTATCAAAGGCGTGGGAAATTTCATGGGCAATAACCGCCCCAATACCACCATAGTTAGCAGAAGATGACTGATGCAAGTCATAGAAAGGAGCCTGTAAAATGGCCGCTGGAAAGACAATCAGATTCTTCTGTGGATTGTAGTAGGCATTGACCATATGAGCAGGCATGCCCCATTCCTTGTAGTCAACAGGTTGGTTCCACTTGCTCCAACTGTGCTTGATTTCCACACGCGCAAAGGCTAGAGCATTGTCAAAAAGGCTAGCCGTTTCATCCACTACCTTGTCCTTATAGCGTGCTGGCAATTCTTCTGGGTAACCGATATAAGGCTTGATGACATTGAGTTTGACGATGGCCTTGTCACGAGTTTCTGGAGTCAGCCAGTCATTTTTAGCCAAGCGTTCCTTATAAACATCAATCATGGTTGCCACTTTTTTCTCCACGTCTGCCTTAGCCTCTGGGGAGAATTTTTCATGGGCATACCAGAGACCCAAGGCTTGTTTGAATGGACCTTGTGCTAGCTGGTAGGCTGCCTTGACCTTGTCTTTGGCTTCTGGAACTCCTGAAAGCGCACGGCTATAAGCACCTGACAAAACACGGATTTCTTCTGTTAAATAGCTGGTTGAGAGATTCACAACACTTAAAATTAAGGTTGCCTTGAGGAGAGGCCAGGCCTCTTCACTATAGAATTGGTCTGCTGCTTGCCAGAAACGTTCCTCGTCTACGATAACCTTGTCTGGTACTTGTCCAAGAACGGCTTGGAAGAAGTCATCCAAAGGTAGGGCAGGTGCGAATTTTTTGAAATCTTCGTAAGAATATGGATGGTAGAGTTTAGCATATTCTGAACTTTCTTCATTAGAGAGCACCACTGACGCAACTCGGCGGTCCAATTCTAGTCTTTTCTCTAGCAAGTCTTCAATTTCTTCATCAGAGAAATCATAAGCTTTGAGGAGATTTGCGCTGCTTTCTTTCCAAAGAGTCAAGAGCTCTTCGCGCTGAGGATGATCTTCTGCATAGTAGGTCGTGTCTGGCAGGATTGTGCTTGGAGCGCTAGCCCATAGAACATTGATTCTAGCATCCATAAAGTCTGGCGATACACCAAAAGGAAGGAAGTTTGGTTTGCCAGCAAGCTCAAATTCTGCTAGTTTAGCTGTAAAATCCGCAAAAGTCTCCAATTTTTGGAATTCTTTAAGAAGTGGTAAGACAGGTGTGATACCGTCAGCTTCTCTCTTGTCAAAATCACGAACTAGACGGTGGTATTTGACAAAGTTTGCCAAGATAGCATCTTCAGGCACTTCTTCTCCTGCCAACCACTTGTCTGTTGTCGCCAGCATCAAATCTTCAATTTCCTGGTCTAAATCAACAAAACCTCCAGTTTGAGACTTATCGGCTGGAATTTCAGCTGTTTTCTGCCATTCTCCATTAATGGCATCATAAAAATCGTCTTGATAACGTGTCATCTTGTTCTCGCTTTCATTTGTACTTGTTTTTAGCTTAACAAAAATTACCTGGGAATGCAATTAAAATACAAGATTAAAAAAACTTAAATATTTTACTATTAATATTTTAATTTTTCGAAAAATTAACTTGACTTAATTTTTTTTTTAAGGTATATTAAGAGTAAGGAGGAATACAAGTTTATGATACGTATCGAAAACCTCAGTGTCTCCTACAAAGAAACGTTGGCACTTAAGGATATTTCACTAGTGCTCCAAGGACCAACAATTACCGGAATCATTGGTCCAAACGGTGCTGGAAAATCAACATTATTAAAAGGTATGCTGGGAATTATCCCTCATCAAGGTCAGGCATTTCTCGATGACAAGGAAGTTAAAAAATCCTTACACCGAATTGCCTATGTCGAACAAAAAATCAATATCGACTACAACTTTCCCATCAAGGTCAAGGAATGTGTCTCACTAGGACTCTTTCCCTCTATCCCTCTCTTTCGCAGTTTAAATGCTAAACATTGGAAAAAAGTAGAGGAAGCCCTTGAAATCGTCGGCTTAGCCGACTATGCTGAACGTCAAATCAGTCAACTATCTGGAGGTCAATTTCAGCGGGTTTTGATTGCCAGATGTTTGGTACAGGAAGCCGACTATATCCTCTTGGATGAACCCTTTGTTGGGATTGACTCAGTCAGTGAGGAAATCATCATGAATACGCTGAGAGATCTGAAAAAAGCTGGTAAGACGGTTCTCATCGTTCACCACGACCTCAGCAAGGTTCCCCACTACTTCGATCAAGTCTTACTTGTCAATCGAGAAGTGATCGCCTTTGGTCCGACCAAAGAAACCTTTACCGAAACCAATCTCAAAGAAGCTTACGGTAATCAACTCTTTTTCAATGGAGGTGACCTATGATTGCAGAATTTATCAATGGATTGCAAAAATTCCATTTCCTACAAAATGCCTTGATAACAGCTATTGTCGTCGGGGTCGTAGCTGGAGCTGTGGGATGTTTCATCATCCTACGCGGGATGTCACTCATGGGAGATGCCATTTCACATGCTGTCTTGCCAGGTGTAGCCCTCTCCTTCATCTTGGGCGTTGACTTCTTTATCGGAGCCATTGTCTTTGGATTGCTAGCTGCTATCATCATTACCTACATCAAGGGGAACTCGATTATCAAAAGCGATACCGCCATCGGCATTACCTTTTCTTCTTTCTTAGCCCTCGGTATCATCTTGATTAGTGTCGCTAAAAGTTCAACTGACCTTTTCCATATCCTTTTTGGTAATATTCTAGCCGTCCAAGATACGGATATGTTTATCACTATGGGCGTAGGGGCGGTCATTCTCTTGTTAATCTGGATTTTCTTCAAGCAACTCTTGATAACTTCCTTTGATGAACTCTTGGCCAAAGCCATGGGAATGCCTGTCAATTTCTATCACTACCTCCTCATGATACTCCTGACTCTCGTGTCTGTGACAGCCATGCAAAGTGTTGGAACTATCCTGATTGTAGCCATGCTGATTACCCCAGCTGCAACTGCTTATCTGTATGCTAATAGCCTGAAAAGTATGATTTTCCTTTCCTCAACCTTTGGAGCTACAGCTTCAGTTTTGGGACTCTTTATTGGCTATAGTTTAAACTTAGCAGCTGGTTCTAGCATCGTACTTACAGCTGCTAGCTTCTTCTTAATCAGTTTCTTTATCTCTCCTAAACAACGATATTTGAAACTGAAAAATAAACATTTGTTAAAATAAGGGGCAAAACCCCAATAAATTGGAGGATCTAATGAAAAAATTAGGTACATTACTCGTTCTCTTTCTTTCCGTTATTGCTCTTGTAGCATGTGCTAGCGGAAAAAAAGATGCAGCTTCTGGTCAAAAACTAAAAGTTGTTGCTACAAACTCAATCATCGCTGATATTACTAAAAATATTGCTGGTGACAAGATTGATCTTCACAGTATCGTTCCGATTGGACAAGACCCACACGAATACGAACCACTCCCTGAAGATGTTAAGAAAACTTCTGAGGCTGACCTCATTTTCTATAACGGTATCAACCTTGAAACAGGTGGCAATGCTTGGTTTAGCAAATTGGTAGAAAATGCTAAGAAAACTGAAAACAAAGACTACTTTGCAGTCAGCGAAGGCGTTGATGTTATCTACCTTGAAGGAAAAAATGAAAAAGGTAAAGAAGACCCACACGCTTGGCTTAACCTTGAAAATGGAATTATCTTTGCTAAAAATATTGCCAAACAATTGAGCGCTAAAGATCCTAGCAACAAGGAATTCTACGAAAAAAATCTCAAAGAATATACTGATAAGTTAGACAAACTTGATAAAGAAAGTAAGGATAAATTTAATAACATCCCTGCTGAAAAGAAACTCATCGTAACCAGCGAAGGAGCATTCAAATACTTCTCTAAAGCCTATGGTGTCCCAAGTGCCTACATCTGGGAAATCAATACTGAAGAAGAAGGAACTCCTGAACAAATCAAGACCTTGGTTGAAAAACTTCGCCAAACAAAAGTTCCATCACTCTTTGTAGAATCAAGTGTGGATGACCGTCCAATGAAGACTGTTTCACAAGACACAAACATCCCAATCTACGCACAAATCTTTACTGACTCTATCGCAGAACAAGGTAAAGAAGGCGACAGCTACTACAACATGATGAAATACAACCTTGACAAGATTGCTGAAGGATTGGCAAAATAATCTAGATATTAGTTTATCTATTACTAGGTTCTTGTCTCTCTTTACATTACTTCTAATATTAGCTTTGTTAGTTCTATCTCTAGCTAAAGAAAGCGTTTATAAGAATAAATATTTCTTAAATCAGTACGAACGAAGTGAGTTTTTACCAGATATTTCTCACTGTAGTGGTATCCTAGATAAGAACTTTGATCTTATCTAGGACGGAATTTTTGAGACCTAAGGCTCAAAAATTAGGGATGAAATTCCAAAGGAAGTTGCTCCCGTCCGCACTACCTTCGAGAAATATCAAATAGATAAAAAATCTGAAAAACGTCATTCTCACATGAGCTGGCGTTTTTTCTATGCCCATATTTCCAGTCAAATCATTGGAAAATTCTGACCGTTTCAGCTAAAATGGAAGAAAAAAGATTGGAGTATCCTATGGTAACTTTTCTCGGAAATCCTGTGAGCTTTACAGGTAAACAACTACAAGTCGGCGACAAGGCGCTCGATTTTTCTCTTACTACAACAGACCTTTCTAAAAAATCTCTGGCTGATTTTGATGGCAAGAAAAAAGTCTTGAGTGTCGTTCCTTCTATCGATACAGGTATCTGCTCAACTCAAACGCGTCGCTTTAATGAAGAACTTGCTGGACTGGACAACACGGTCGTATTGACTGTTTCCATGGACCTACCTTTTGCTCAAAAACGTTGGTGTGGTGCTGAAGGTATTGAAAATGCCATCATGCTCTCAGACTATTTCGACCATTCCTTTGGGCGTGACTATGCACTTTTAATCAATGAGTGGCACCTATTGGCACGCGCAGTCTTTGTCCTCGATACTGACAATACGATTCGCTACGTTGAATACGTGGACAATATCAACTCTGAACCAAACTTCGAAGCCGCAGTTGCAGCTGCTAAAGCCCTATAGAAAAAATCCTCTGTCACAAAGAGTTCCCTACTCTTTGAAACGGAGGATTTTTCTTATTCTTTAATTATTGTTTATTTTGAAATGAATCCTTCAAAATCTTTTAGTTGAAAATTATATTTTTCAGTGAGTAACACATTATCCACTGCAACATCTTCTCCCAATGGGTAAATATTTCTTTTGAAACGGTTGTAGGAGGAAAATATCTCTTACACTATTATTGATTCTGAGAGAAAATTGCAAAACATCATCTACCAAACTTTCAATTATTGAGATTTTTTGCAGTTTATCTGAATTAGAATCGCAAGGCTTCTCAATAATATAATTGTCGAATTTTTTCAATCTAACTTCCTCTCCACTATTTCTTCCTTTATCAAGAAAAAGTTACCTCAATATTAATAAAGTACAATTCTAAATTAACTCCAATTATTGATTCATGATAATATTTCAGTAACTCATCGTGCAATTAAAAACAAGGATTTTTATTTCAGACGATCCATCGTGATCACTTCATCAGCCATCTCCCAAATTGCCGGATTATGTGTTGCGATAATAATTAGCCTATTATCATCTCGAAGAGATAGCAAAATCTCCATAATCAACTGAGAGGTTGCTGGGTCTATTGAAGCTGTTGGCTCATCTGCCAGAATAAGGGGTGGATTCTTTAAGATAACTTTTGCCAAGGCAACCCGTTGCGATTCTCCGCCCGATAACTCAAAGATGCGCTTATCTAGGTTAAGATAAGCCAGGCCGACCTGTTCTAAAGCCTGCTTCTGCCTCAACCGCTGTTCCGACCGACTCAACTTTTGACTAATGAGACCTAGCTTAAGGTTTTCTTCAATACTTTGGTTTTCAATTAAGCCAAAGTTCTGGAAGAGGTAGCCCAATTCGTGACGGAAAAAATCACTCGATTTATAATTTGCCAAGTCTTTACCTCGGTAAAAAATCGTCCCATCATAAGATTCTAATTTCCCAATCATGTTCATCAAGGTTGTTTTACCGCTACCACTTGAACCAATTAAGGCATAGACTTTTCCAGCCTCAAATGTCATTGAAAGATTCGAAAATAACTCTCGTTCTCCAAAAGATTTACTCACCTGTTTAAGTTCAATCATATTAACCTCCCTTCAAAACAAGCATGGACATCTTGTTTTCTTTCTGCATTTGGACATGTAACTGTAAAAGAGATAGACCAGTGAAGAGTAACAAGACTAAGAAAGCAACTACTATCTCTACCTGAAGAAATACACTCGCAACAAATCCCAGTAAAAACACACCCAGTTGAGCAAAGAGATAAGTGCGATGGATTTCTAAGAACCTGAGACCTGCAATGCGTTTGATAAAAATAGCACGTCTAAATTCTTCAAAGTAGAGCCTATTCATAGTGTTAAACAACAAGATTGAAGTTGCAATCCCAAGCACAGCTCCTGCTAGCATTACCCAACGTTCCCTCTGGATATTATCCGATAATGTGATGTAGTTGTGGTAACCTGTTTGCATTTCTGAGACCCAATTTTCAATGCCTTGTCTCTGGATAAGCTCCTGGGCATCAGACAATTGATTAAAGAGAACGTAGTTCTGTACTGCGTCTACCCAAAACAAAACGGACTGTGGACCAGTTGATTGGGGTGTTATAACAATGATGATTGGATCTTTCAAAAACTGCTGGTAAGAAATAGGGGTCGTATTATACACAAAACGATCCTGACCTGATTCCAAATAACCTACCGTAGCAGTCATTTGCTGTCGTTCATCTTGACTAGACATGCGACTGGTTAAGTCGTCTTCAAAAACAGATTTATAATGTTCTTCCTCTGAACGGAGGTGTTCAGGCAGTAATAAGACAAACTCCCCTACATCAAGGTGATTCATCTTTTGCTCAATAGTTGTATCTACAGGAATGTTTTGACGCTCCAAGTATTGCGGTGTGACGATAAGGACATTGCCATTCGGGCTGTAATCGTGCCATTCTGTAGAGGTTGTCAAGTTTTTGGAGGAAGCCATGCCATTTTGCAAAGTACGGTCAATTAACTGGTGTCTAGATAAGAAAGCCTTTTGTTCTGAAACAGCCAGATCCATCAATTGATACCAAGTTCTGAGTTTTCTTTGAGCTTGTTCATCAAAACCAGGACTCGTTCCTTCACGGCTGATTGATAGGATAGTCAGTTGCCTTTCCTGACTCCAAACCTCTTGTCCAATCCGATGCTGTTGCCAGGCTTGGGAATACTTTAAACTACTCCCTATTCCCAGCGTTACAATAATAATCGCTAATAGTTGACCGATTAAAATTAAACTAATGATTCCTCTGACAGGCACTTGCCCTTTTATAATCTGCATCAGGTGTATCTTTTTTATCCCAACTGCGAAGAGTTGAGCGAAAAACAGGGAGATCGACAACAAGATGAGATTATAACTGAGCAAGCCTGCTCCTATGGTCATTAGGGATTGCGTTGGAAGCGACAGAATTTTTTGCATAAGAATGGCGAGCACGCCAGCTAAACTGAAACCAACAGCTATCCCTTTCAAATCCTCACCAACTGGTCTAAGGAAAATGGACCATCGTTTCTCTCCTGAAATGAGGCGAATGCCCGACGACCGTAATTGGCTAATTTGACTAATTAAAGTCAGTGCTACAAAGGTTAAGATGAAAATCAATAAACTGATTAACTGAAATCCGTTACTAAAGATAGCCATTAACGTAGATAGTTTAGATGGAATTGTCAGGTGCATGTTAGTCAAGCCAAGTTGACTTAGCTCCTCCCTTAGCAAGTGAATATCTAGGTTTCCATCGAATACAAAATAGTTTGTTTCAACACTACTACTTTGAGCATCTTCTAGATTTTTTTCCTGAAGCCCATCAGGCAACTTTCCGTTCCCAAAGGTCGTATAAGAAAAAACTGTAGTACCTTCTGAGTTAGGATCTTGGTGTTGAATCGCAATAAAGCTATCCGTTTCTTCTGCTAGTTTTCCCAAGCGTGTAGCAACATGCTGAAAAGTTGTTTCAGGGGAAGAATCACGTACAACAACGTTGGGGTAATAATGGGAGACATATGTATCAGTCCAAATGGTAAATACCCAAACAAAGAACAAACTAGCAAGCAGGTTGGATATGAGTATAAATAATTTTTTCATAGTGCATTCCTTATTCTAAAGCAGAGGGCAGAAATACCCCTGCCCTCTATAAACTAACAAGCTTACTAAACTATTGATAAAAGAATCTTCTTCAATTATTCTTTACCATCCCGCATCAAATGTAACTTGCTCCCCAAAATTTGTATTAACAAACGCATAGGCCGCACTACGTGCTCCTGCATAAGCTGTTTTTTGATTGTCACGTCCATTACTTCCAACATAGGTCCAGTGATCCCGTGAACCATGATAATAATTCGAAAATGCTCCCCAATTATTTGGATCATGATGGCCTCCATAGGTCCACTCGCCACCACGGTGAGAAACTGCCAAAACAGGAAGAGTTAAACTAAATGCCAAAACGGCAAGGGAGGATGCAACTACTTTTCTAATTTTTAACATATTATTACTCCTCTAAATGAAATATTATAAAATGAGCAAAATGCAACTACATATTTTAATTAGAAATCTCAGTCTGAATTATAGTATCCTATTTTTTCCTCCTTTCTAACTGCACGTTCCTTTCTACAGGCAGAGACCTAATTTTATAAACTAATCTTAAATACTTTAGATTTTGTAACTCATAATTTTCAACAGTTGGTTAGCTATGAAAGCATTTTATCAAACATCTCCATTCTTATATCTATCTGGTATTGTTACAAGCTCTCATAAGAATACCTTTCTCTAAATAGTTGAATTTTAAAGTAATACGAAATCAATCAGCCTTCCCAACATCAAGTCCATTGGACTTCTTTTGTGATTGTACTCGAACTTCCAATTGTCTATTCTTCTGAATAACTGTTGGTAAGGAATTGTGTTACTAAACGTAAAAACACCTAGCAATGCAAATGTAACTAATTTTTTAATTCCACGTTTTTTTCTCATGCAATGAAACCCTTTTCTGTTTCCTTGTTTTTATTTTAACAGATATATTTTATTTAGCCAAGCATTTTTATGTAATTTTTGACTTTTTTGTTTTTTTATTACCATAAAGAATTATTTATTTCTTTAACTTGCTATTTTGAACTAAAAATTTTATAATGAAATTAAGCAAATAGGAAGGATTATTATCTTTAATGAATACACTCGCAGAGAAATTCAGATTGAAAAGAAAAGAGTTGAGACTCTCCCAACAAACTCTTGCAGAAGGAATTTGTGAACAAAGCCAGATTAGTAAAATTGAGAGAGGGCATTTCATTCCCTCCGCAGACCTTTTGTTCAAACTATCACAACGACTTGAAGTACCATTAGATTATTTTTTTAATGAACAAATTGAAATTAAATCTAACCTCTCTAATTTCAAGAAATTATCTGCTCGACTATTAGGTGACAGAAATTATGACAATTTGGAATATATTTATAAAATAGAGATTGAGCGAAGCACCTTTCTAACACTAGAAGACCGAGCTTACCTTGAATGGATTAAAGCTATTATTGACTTCTATCAATATGACAGTAAGTGTGAGGCTATTTCTTCATTGGAAAATATATTATTAAAAGTCTCTTCAAATACTCTGATTTATTTAAAGGCCTTGAATACTCTATCTAATTTCTATTCCTTAGTGGGTCGTGAACAAGAATATGAGGCAAACTACTCTCATTTGATGGAGTTATATCAGACAAAAAATTTTGAGCATCAAGAGTTTTTATTTGGGTACATCAGAGTTCGTTACAACTACGCTCACTACCTAGTGTCGAAGGAAAAATATAACGAAGCCATCCAAGAAGCTCTTGAGACGATTGAACTCTGTAAACAAAGACAGACAAGCTACCAACTGGCTCCTCTACTTATTCTTGTAGGAAATGCTGGAGCCAAATTTCTAGACAGAGAACAAGTCAAAAATTATTATATAGAAGCAAGAGAGTTATGTAAGATTTATAACAATCCTTTAATGTTGATGAAGATAGAAAATTATTTGAAGGAATTAGATACTGTTTAGTTAATCTTGACATTATAGTTTTTCTGAAACGTTAAATAACCTGTAAGGCTGATAGTGAAATTAATACTATCAGCCTTATAATTATGTGAAGATTCCTTTAGGGATAGTGGTAAGTAATACTAAAGCCTCTTTGAGAGGCAAGTGACGAGTCAAGAGCAATGAGGCTTGAACAACGTGAAAGCCAGCGTCTTTAGGCGCTGGCTGGTAATTTGGGCTTATAGTCCTGGGACAAACCACCCGTTTGACGGGTGGTCATGATTTACGAGTAAATATAAGTTCAATCAGATAAAAACAACTACCTTATACTCAATGAAAATCAAAGAGCAAACTAGGAAACTAGCCACAGGCTACTCAAGACACTGTTTTGAGGGTGTAGATATAGCTGATCTGGTTTGAAGAGATTTTCGAATAGTATTACTCTACAGATTTCAAGGCTTCTAACATATCAACCTTTCTCAGATGATGATTGACAAAGAAACCGAGCAGGGTCAAAATAATGCTTACTGCTGCCACTGGGATTACATAGACTTCCCAACCTACCTGCGGATAAAAGAGAATAGTCGCAGGCGAAATCATTTGAATCAAAAATTGGTGTAAATAGAAACCTGAGATCAAACCAAGTACGATTCCCACAAGGGACAAGACAATCGTCTCACGATAAATGTAAAGAGTGACTTCTTTATTATGAAAGCCGAGCACCTTGATAGTAGAAAGTTCACGGATTCTCTCAGCCACATTGATATTGGTCAGATTGTAGAGGATAACAATAGCCAATAGAACCGACACGATGACCAGGATGGTCATGGTCTGATTGAGTGAGCTAGCGACAGAGTCAAAGAGTCGAATGGCTGAAGCATTTTGAACAACACTGGACACCGCAGCTTGATTCATAAGTAAGCCTGCCTGACTTTCGATACTAGGCGCACTAGAATCCTTTAGCCTAACCAGATAAGTGTTGGCTTGGGGTAGCTGTCCGTAAATTTGTTCATAGCTAGCTTGACTCATATAAATAAAGTGACCAACGTAGTTCTCAGCAATGGCAGCGACCGTTAGCTCCTTACCTTCAATTTCTAAAGTCTGTCCAACCTTAACACCTGCCAACTGGGCTAGTTTAGCTGTGATGACAACACCATCTTTTAAAGTCAGCTCCTGCTGATGATGTTGCAGATGGATAAAAGGAGTTAAATCTTCTTTCTCTGTCATCATAAGGGTGATATTCTGAAGACCAGCCTTGCCTTTGAAATCCTTGTCTAGCGTTTTAGAATAGATTTTCTGGTAGGCTTGGATATCCTGCCCTTTCAACACTTCTTCTAGCTCTACCTTGTCTTGATTGGTCGCACTAGGATTTTCAGAGACAATCATCTGATACTGTTGGATTTGTTGAAACTGTCTAGACGGAACTCCTGCTACAGAGGATTGGATTCCCAAGCCTGCAAAGAGCAGAGCGACTGAACCAGCCACACCAAAGATCGTCATCAACATTCTCTGCTTATAACGGAAGATATTGCGGGCTGTTACCTTATGGGTAAAACTGAGACGACGCCAGATAAAACCGATGCGCTCCAGTAAGATTTTAGCTCCTTTGACAGGTGGTTTAGGCAGTAAAAGCTGGGCTGCTTCATCGTGAAGTTCCCTCCGAGCCACCAGATAGGCTGGTA
Organism: Streptococcus sp. UMB0029; assembly: GCF_002871495.1. Taxonomy (GTDB): domain Bacteria; phylum Bacillota; class Bacilli; order Lactobacillales; family Streptococcaceae; genus Streptococcus. The sequence goes on along the minus strand of NZ_PNGD01000013.1, from coordinate 53,547 downwards.
AGACACTCGCCAACCAACTTAAACCAAGAGCCAGCAAACTATAGGTCCAATAAAACTGAATCTGGGTTTCTCCCACCACCATGCCTTTTGTAATGACACTTGAAATCACACTGGCTAGTAAATAATGGCCAAGTATACTACCTAGAGCTGTTCCGACAGTCCCAGCTACTAGACCGTAAAGGAGAAACTTGGCAATAATATCCTTGCTACGATAACCCAAGGCCTTAAAAATCCCTGCATGTGTTCGTTCTTCATCCACAAAGCGAGTCATGGTGGTAAAGGTCACCATGGCTGCTACGGCATAAAGCACTACCGGAAAGATATTGCCCACTGCTCGAATACTGGCTGAAGCATTGCTGTACATGAGATAGCCTTGACCGCCAGGCATGGTCTGACGATTATAGACCTGATACCTTGGCTCAGCCAAATCATCCAAGACTTGCTGATGTTTTTCTAATTTTTCCTTTTCTTGGGCTAGATTTTGTTCAGCCTGCTTTAGTTTGTCCTCTTCCTTGCTCAATTCCTGCTTGGCTTGGGTAAGTTGAGCACTAGCCTGCTCTCTATGGGCTTGAGGAAGCAAGGCTAGTTGACTTTCTTGAGCCTGTATACGAGCTTGAGCAGCTACTAAACGACGCTTGCCTTCCTGCAAATTAGTCTCAGCCTTGTCAAGGGTCTCTTGACCTTTGTCTAGAGACTCTTGTCCTTCTTTTTTCAAGAGTTGCAAACGTGCCTTGCCATTATCTGATAAAGCTTGTTCAAGGTCTTCCTGATGTTGCTTGGATTTCTCTTCATAAGTTTCTGAAAAAGTATTTAAGCCTGCTAAATCTTGATATTTCAAACGAGCTATATTGTAGACTTTCTGATCAAACTGGCTAGGTAAAATCACCCCATAGGCTGTCAGAGTCCCACTTCCACTTCCTGCGTAGCCCATATCTCGCTGGGAAAGGATTTCAGCCGAATCCACAAAACCAGTAATGGTATAGGTATGGTTTTTTAAAGAGGAATGACCGCCTTCTTTTTCTTTAAAACTAATCTCCTGTCCCACACTGTATTGCTCCTGCAGATGACTTGCCAAAGCGATTTCCTGGTCTGACTGCGGAAGTCGTCCCTCTCTTATCTGAAAGGTTGAAATTCGCTCTGGTTTGGAGTACAGCCGAATGGCATCCTGCCCATTATCCATAGTCACATCTGTCAAATAGCCAAACTCAACCTCTGCACCCTGCATCTGTTCTAGTTCTTTTTGATCTGCTTGATCCAAGCCATAGTTAGACATGACTGCCAAATCCAAGGTTTGAGCAGTTGTGAAATAAGCATTGGCAGTCGCCTCCATATTGGGGCTAGTCACTTTGAGACCTACTAGGGCTAGAGAGCCCAACATCATCAAGGTCAAGATGGATAAAAAACGCCCCTTGGAGCCTGTGAAGGACTGAATTAAGTCCTTCCAATAGGTTTTTCGTTTGATCATGCTAGTACTCCAAACTGTCAATATCCTGAGGATGCTGGTTAATCACCACATCCTTGACACTGGCATCATGCATATGAATCACGCGATCCGCAATAGGAGCTAGCGCGCTATTATGAGTCACAATGATCACCGTCGCTCCCTTTTGACGAGACATGTCTTGGAGAATTTTCAAGACTTGCTTGCCCGTCTGATAATCCAAGGCTCCAGTTGGTTCATCACAAAGGAGAAGTTTAGGATTTTTAGCTACCGCGCGTGCAATGGAGACTCGCTGTTGCTCCCCTCCAGAAAGCTGGGCTGGGAAATTATTGATACGATGAGTCAGACCTACATCTATCAAGACCTTCTCAGGATCCAAGGCATCTGTTACGATTTCAGAAGCCAGTTCCACATTTTCCTTAGCAGTCAAATTGGAAACTAGATTGTAAAACTGAAAAACAAACCCCACATCATTACGACGGTAATTGGTGCGCTGGTAGGAACTATAGTCTGCAATATTGACACCATCAATCCAGATTTCCCCCTCGTCATTGGTATCCATCCCCCCGAGAAGATTAAGAACTGTTGACTTGCCAGCACCTGACGCACCAAGGATAATCACCAGCTCCCCTTTTTCAATCTCAAAATTCACATCACGATTGGCCACAATCTCCGTGTCCCCAACCTGATAACGCTTGTAACAGTGTTTCATCTCAATATAAGCCATATCATTTTCTCTTTCTTTCATATTTATACTCTTCGAAAATCTCTTCAAACCACATCAGCTTCACCTTGCCGTAGGTATGGTTACTGACTTCGTCAGTCTTATCTACAACCTCAAAACAGTGTTTTGAGCTGACTTCGTCAGTCTTATCTACAACCTCAAAACAGTGTTTTGAGCTGACTTCGTCAGTTCTATCCACAACCTCAAAACAGTGTTTTGAGCAGCCTACGCCTAGCTTCCTAGTTTGCTCTTTGATTTTCATTGAGTATTAATATCATTATATCGCTTTTTCAAATAGTTGAAAACTGGGAACAAAAACAAAAAGCCTAGAAATCAATTCTAGACTTACAATTTTTTATTTTCCAAGGTAGTATTCAGAAACTACGTTCAATTTTTCGTCGAATTCGAATACCAATGGTGGGAAGTTAGGGATTTCTACGTCCATGATTTCGTCATCTGACAAACCTTTGATGTGTTTTACAAGGGCACGGATTGAGTTACCATGAGCTCCTACGAATACATTTTTACCATCTTTAAGAGCTGGAGCGATTTTATCTTCCCAGAAAGGAAGGGCACGTTCCAAAGTCACTTTCAAGTTTTCAGCATCTGGGATTACTGAGTCGTCAAGTGAAGCGTAACGACGGTCTGTGTGAGCTGAGTGCTCATCATCACGGTCCATGTTTGGAGGCAATACATCGTATGAACGACGCCAGATGTGAACTTGCTCATCACCAAATTGCTCAGCAGCTTCAGCTTTGTTTTTACCAGTCAAACCACCGTAGTGACGTTCGTTCAAGCGCCATGATTTTTCAACTGGAACCCACAATTGGTCAGAAGCTTCAAGAGCCAAGTTCGTTGTTTTGATAGCACGTTTCAATACTGAAGTGTAAGCTTGGTCAAATTCAATACCAGCTTCTTTGATCAATTTACCAGCGTCAATCGCTTGTTGTGTACCTTTTTCAGACAAATCAACATCAGCCCAACCAGTGAAAAGGTTAGCTTTGTTCCATTCAGACTCACCGTGGCGAGCAAAAACCAATTTTACCATTAGATGGATTCTCCTTTAAATTTTCCGAGGTTTCCCCTCGTTTATCTATTCTATTTTACACAATTTTTCACAAAAAAGCTAGTCAAAACCAAAAGGAAAGGACTGTTTGGTAATCCTTTTCCTTCTCAATATCATACAACAACCTTACTTCTCTTCAAATCCTTCTGCGACTGCTTCTGCAAAGTTTTCTTCTACGATGCTTGCACAGTGGTCACAGATGACTGCGTGGTAGCTACGTTCTGCTGTTGTTGGGTCGATACGACGGCAACGGTCACATACTTGGCCTGCAGCGCGTTCAACTGTAAAGGCTACATCTTCGAAGCTAACAGCAGCTTCTGGAGCTGGTCCTTCTGCAATGGTCAAGTCTGACACGATCAAAAGTTGAGCTACATTGCTGTTTACTGCTTCGAGTAATGTTTTCACCACTTCGTTTGGATAAACAGTCAAGTGTGCTTCAAGTGATTTACCGATTAATTTTGCATTACGAGCCTCTTCCAAGGCTTTTTGAGCTTGTCCACGGAAGTCCATGAAGGCAGCCCATGTATCCAAGATTTCCTCTTGATTAGCAAATGTTTCCGCTTCTGGCAATTCTGACAATTGAACGAAGTCTTCTGCTTCAAACTCAAGATATGACCAAATTTCTTCCGCAGTGTGAGGAAGGATTGGTGTCAAGAGTTTGGTGATTTTGACAAGAATGTCATAGAAAACAGTCTGCATTTGACGGCGTTCCAATGATTTGGCACCTTCGATGTAGACAACATCTTTGGCAAAATCAAGGTAAAAGGCTGACAAATCAACGTTGATAAAGTTTACCAAGGCCTTGTAGATTGTCAAGAATTCAAAGTTTGCATAAGCGTCACGAATGGTCTTGACAAGCTGGTTAAAGCGAATCGTCATATACTTATCAACTGAACGAAGCTCATCGTAAGCGACTGCATCTTGAGCTGGGTTAAAGTCAGATGTGTTAGCAATCAAGAAACGAAGAGTGTTACGAATCTTACGGTAAGTTTCAGAGACTTGACTCAAAATATCCATAGAGATACGTACGTCATTGCTTGAGTCAACACTTGTTACCCAGAGGCGCAAGATTTCAGCACCAAATTGTTTTTCAACATCGCTTGGAGCAATGGTATTTCCGAGAGATTTAGACATCTTCTCACCTTTACCATCAAGGGCAAATCCTTGTGACAAGATTTGTTTGTAAGGCGCTACGCCATGGTTGGCAACAGATGTGATAAGTGAAGAGTTGAACCATCCACGGTATTGGTCAGAACCTTCAAGGTAAAGATCTGCTGGGTAAGTCAACTCAGGACGGTTTACTACAACTCCATTCCATGATGAGCCTGAGTCAAACCAAACGTCCATGATATCTGTTTCTTTCTTGAACTCACCATTTGGAGAACCTGGATGAGTAAATCCTTCTGGCAAGAGGTCCTTAGCATCACGTTCCCACCAAATACTTGAACCATGTACTTCAAAGAGTTGAGCCACATGTTCAATCGTTTCAGCAGTCATAATCGCTGTACCGTCTTCAGCATAGAAGATAGGAAGTGGAACACCCCAAGCACGTTGACGAGAGATGACCCAGTCACCACGGTCACGGATCATATTGTAAAGACGGACTTTACCCCATTCTGAGTGGAATTTTACTTTTTCAATTTCATCCAAGATTTCTTGGCGGAATTTAGAAACTGAGGCAAACCATTGTGGAACCGCACGCCAGATGATTGGTTTCTTAGTACGCCAGTCAAATGGGTATGAGTGAGAGATTTCTTCTTGAGCAAGAAGGAGGTTGCCAAGTTTTTCAATAACAGTTGGAACCACCTTGTCATAGAATTGACCTTCAAACTCAGCACCAGCATTGGCCATCATGATACCGCGTTCGTCAACAGTGACTGCGACTTCAAGACCATTAGCAATACCGACATTGTAGTCGTCCTCACCAAAACCAGGGGCTGTATGGACAATACCTGTACCAGAGTCAGTCGTAACATGGTCACCAAGGATCACCAACTCATCTACAGCTGTATCCCATGGGTGTTCTGTTACAATGTGGTTCAATTCTTGACCACGGTAAGTTTCCAAAACTTGAACATCAGACCAGCCAAATTTCTCAGATAAGCTATTCAATAATTCTGCAGCTACTACAAACTTGCGAGCTTCACCAGCAGGTTGAACCAAAACGTAATCAATATCCGCTCCAACCGTCAAACCACGAGATGCTGTGATAGTAAATGGAGTAGTTGTCCAGACAACGATGTAAGTATCTGTATCTAGAACACCTTTGCCATCTTTCACCTTATTGGCATAGTAAAGGGAAGTTGAAATCAAATCATGGTATTCAATCTCTGCTTCAGCAAGGGCAGACTCTGATGACCAAGACCAGTAAACTGGCTTAGCACCACGGTAGATATAACCCTTGTTAGCCATTTCACCGAAGACACGGATTTGTGCTGCTTCATAATCAGGAGTCAAGGTCACATATGGATTTTCCCAGTCACCAGAAACACCCAAACGTTTAAAGTCTTCGCGTTGTTTATCTACTTGAGAAAGAGCATATTCACGGCAAAGTTTCAAGTACTCAACCAAGTCCATTTCTTTGCGCTTAACACCTTGCTTTGCCAAAACTTGCTCGATTGGCAGACCATGAGTATCCCAACCTGGGATAAATGGTGCGTAAAAACCTGACATAGATTTTGATCGAACAATGATATCTTTTGAAATCTTGTTCATAGCGTGTCCAACGTGGATATTTCCGTTTGCATATGGAGGGCCATCATGCAAGGTGAAATGAGGTTTTCCTTGGTTCAATTCTTGACGACGTTGGTAAAGTTTTGCATCTTCCCATTCCTTTTGCCAAACTGGCTCTTTGGTAGGAAGGCCTGCACGCATTGGGAAAGCTGTTTTCCCAAGGTTAAGAGTATCTTTGAGTTTCATGGTATCTCCTTTATAAATAATAACAAATTAAAAACCACGACTTCCAAAAAGGACGAAAATCGTGGTACCACCTTTATTCGAAAAAAGATTCAGCTTTTTTCCTCTTATCCCGTAACGTGGGGAACGTCAAATCTTACTCCATTCAGACTTGATTATTTGAGAGGATAATCTTATCAATAGGGATTACAGGACTCACACCATCTCCTGCTCGCTGGAAATATAAGGATAAGATATTGTTCTCAGATCATTTCTTATAAAATTGTAACAGATTCTTGCGGTGCCACAAATCCTGGTTCTGAGTTTACAGCTTCAGTAGCTGGTGTTGGGCCTGAGTAATGACTTGGGGCTACTTCTGGCTCTTCATACATCGGACCAACTGGATGAGCTGGACTTTCCTCAACAGCCTGAACTGGTGAAACAACCTGTTCTTGTGTAGCTCTTGCTTCAACTTCTGCAAGTTCCTTATTAGCCGCTTCGATACGCGCTTGCAACTCTGCCATTTCCTCAGGAGAAAACTGGCGAGTAATATCAATTGGTTCTTCCTCTGAATGTTGTTGTAAGACAGAGTCACCTAAAACTTCGCTAACCACTTCTTTAAAGGCCTCATCACTTGTTTGTAGATAAGTCGCTGTTGGGCGAAGAATGTCTTCCCAATCTGATGATTCAACAATTGCTAACTGGCTCTCAATTGTTGATTTGAGACGTTGGTGGAAGACACGGCTCTTGTTCTTCAATTCTTCTGTTTCAACTGCAACTTTCTTAGCATTATCCGTTGCGTGACGAAGAATTTCATTAGCCTTGTATTTAGCTTCTTCCAACAAACGTTGCGCATCTTGCTCTGCTTGATGGATAATATTATTTGAACGTTCAGCTGCAGCTTGTTTTACTCGTTCAGCTGTATCTTGTGCAATCAATACAGACTGGCTTAATGAATCTTTCATCTCATCAAAGTAAGACAAACGCTCTTCCAAACTCTTAATATGTAAATCCTTATCATGATTAGAGCGAACTAAATCCTCATAATCACGGACTACAATATCTAAAAATTCATCTACTTCTTCTTGATCAAACCCTCTGAAGCGTGTGTTAAAGGTTTTATCTTTGATTTCTAACGATGTAATTGGCATATTTTTCCTCACTTACTTAATAACAATTGGACCGTTAATTTCTTTTTATCTTTTTTTGTTTGCCCATTATCTCTAACGAGTTTTAATCGACCGAATTTCCTTACACTAATCAAGTCACCAACTTGAACTGTATAATCTGATTTTTCAACTAAATGGTAATTAACTTGAACTGCCTGCTTTTCAATTAACTGATTTGCCTGATTTCTTGACAGTTTGAAGACCCCCGCTAGGAAAACATCTAATCTAGAACTAGCGATACAAATATCCAATTCTTGATAATCTTCTACTGTAGCAATTTTCTCAGCAAAATCCCGTTCTTCTAGACGAACAGGTAGACGGGCAATTTTCGTAATGCCGTCTTGGAAAAGGAGAGTAAACTGTCGATTAATGATAATCTGTGCTCTCTCTTCATTGACTAAGATATCACCAAACAGCTTCCTATCAATTCCCAGCTGATTTAAAACAGTCCCTAATATTTTTGCATGCGTTAAACGTTCAAACTTATTAGAATAAACTATTTCTTGCAAGGATAGTTCAAAATCAGAGAATTTGGGTTCAAAATAATCAGGATACAGGAGTATCCGCACGTATTCAGTTTCAAGAAACTGCCGACTGCTCATGTAGGAGATGCCGTTCGTTGAGGCTAGAACTTTTAAAATCTTTTCCTGATGAGGATTTACAGAAGGTGTTAAAAACGGAGAATAAGAGTCTTCTACCTTTTTTATCCATTCTGCTCCCTTATCAATAAAAGACAAATCATTCTTAGAAAAGTGCTGATAGATCATCTTGTTCATAGAAACATCACTAAAAGTCGAATCAATTGGTTCCCTAAAAAATGCACTAATAAAACCGCAATCCAGACAGACAAGTCAAGTCCTGCAATCTGAAGGGGTAAACGTTGTAAAGGAGCTATTATCGGTTTCACTAAGCTAATAATCAAGCGACCTAGACGCGATTCATAAGCATTGGGGAACCAAGACATCAGAGCAAAAACGACTAAAATCAGTGAATAGATATCCACTGCATTTTGAATAAAACGAATTAGAAAGAGCATTATTTCACTCTCGTACGTTTCATATCAAAACCAAATTCACCATTTTGTGATTCATCTGGAATTTTGATATCTTCAATATTGACGACAACATCAACTGGCGTCAGTAGGTACATAGTAGATGCTACCTTTTTCATGTTACCAGCTAAAACATGACGTGCCCCATCCAGATAGTCCAAACAACGACGAGCTTGAACTTCTGTCATATATTGGAAATCAATCAAAATACTTTCGTTACCAGCTAATAAATCAACAATTTCTGTAGCATCTTCGTATTTGCGTGGATAACGAACATCAATCGTCACCTTATCAGTAGAACGTTGACTTTGCATAGCCAATTCTTGTTGACGGGCATGAAGACGAGTAATGTTTTTTTCTTTAGATGGCGCAGTCGCAGCTTGTTGAGGCAACTCTTTTACGGAAGAAACTGGAGCCACAATCGGTTCCTCAGCTTTAGGCTGATAAGTAGTAGCAACATCTTCTCCATCTTCTGTAAAATAATCTATAAATCTATCAAATCTATCTTTTAAAGACATCTTTCTTTCCTATTTAAAAAATGCTGTGCCAATTCTGACAAATGTTGAGCCAAATTCAATCGCTTCCTTGTAGTCACGACTCATCCCCATACTCAAGTCCGTCATTGGCATATTGGAAATTTGTTTTTCTCTAATTTCTAGTTGCAAATCCTGTGTAGCTTTAAAAATCTCTTTCAACTCATCACTACTAGCTTCAAAAGGAGCCATTGTCATCAAGCCTACATATTCAATTTTATCTAAGGTTGCCAACTCTGGCAAGAGTTCCAATAGTTCTTCCTTTGAAAAACCATGTTTGCTCTCTTCCCTTGAGATATTCACTTGTAAGAAACACTTAATAACTCGGTCACTTCTCTTTTGAATTTCCTCTGCTAGCTTTAATGAATCCAAAGCATGGAAATAATCAACATATTGAATAACATCCTTAACCTTACGTCTTTGCAAAGTGCCAATCAAATGCCAACTAATATCTTGGTCTTTTAAAGCTTGATATTTCTCAAGGAACTTATCCACACGATTTTCACCAATATGATGCACACCTAGCGGAAGCAAAGCCTCCGCTGTTGGTACGTCTACATATTTTGTAACAGCAACAACTGAAACAGAATTATCTTCTCTTCCTGCCTGCTGACTTGCATCCTTTATTTGTTGAAAAACACGTTCTGTATTTTCTTTCAAATTCATTTACTTAACGATTTTTGAAAAATGGAGGAGTTTCTAATTCATCCTCTTCTAAAGATGGTGCTTCGAAACGTTCAACTGGCGATACAAGGGAATCAGTTGGACGAACAATCGTCTCACGTCGCAAATCCCAATCACCAAATGCTGATGTTTTAGAAGTTTCTGTACGGCGAGGTGCTGGACTTGGAATTTCTGCAGTTTCAGCCATGTCATAGTGACGGTCATAGTTACGTGTATGACTTGGACTCACTTGTTCATGACGAACAACTTGTTTTGGTGCATGTCCAACAACTTTTTCAACACGATCTTGACGAACACCTGTTGCAACAACTGTTACGCGAATTTCATCACGCATGCTTTCATCAATAGATGTTCCCAACCAGATGTTCACTCCTTGACCAGCTGCTTGGTTAACGATTTCTGATGCTTCTTCTGCTTCAATCAAAGTTAAGTCAAGTCCACCAGTAACGTTGACGATAACATCTTCAGCACCGTCAATAGTTGTTTCAAGAAGTGGTGAGTAGATTGCCTTACGAGCTGCTTCTACCACACGTTCTTCTCCACTACCGATACCGATACCCATTAAAGCATTCCCTTTATTTGCCATAACTGTTTTCACATCGGCAAAGTCAAGGTTAATCAAACCAGGATTTGTAATCAAATCTGTAATCCCTTGAACACCTTGGCGAAGTACGTTATCAGCTTCGCTGAGTGCTTCAAGAAGTGGAGTTTTCTTATCAACAATTTCAAGCAAGTTGTTGTTTGAAATAATCAATAGGGTATCTACATGTTCGCGAAGTTGGTTGATTCCTTCAACAGCAAATTGTCCACGTTTGCTTCCTTCAAAACCAAAAGGACGTGTCACAACACCAACTGTAAGAGCACCTAAATCTTTAGCAATACGAGCAATAACAGGAGCTGCACCAGTACCTGATCCACCACCCATACCAGCAGTAATGAAGACCATATCCGCTCCACTGATAGCAGCTGTCAATGTTTCTTCGCTCTCTTCGGCAGCTTTTCGACCAACTTCAGGTTGACCTCCAGCACCCAAACCACGTGTCAATTTAGGGCCCAACTGAATTACGGTCTCAGCTTTTGTACTACTCAAAGCTTGTACATCTGTGTTTGCTGCGATAAATTCTACGCCCGTAACACCTTCGTCAACCATGCGGTTAATGGCGTTGCCGCCACCTCCACCAACACCGATTACTTTAATAACTGCACCTTGAGCAGCCGCTGTATCAAATGAAAATGTCATAGTTTATTTTTCCTCTTTTATTCATCAAACATACTTCCGATTAAACCACGGAAGCGATCTGCGATTTTTTGTTTATTTTGAGAAGATACTTTATCCTCTTTCGGAGCAACTACGTTCGTAGAAGCTGATGGTTCCACCTCTGTATTTGAAGCTGATTGAATCGGGGTAGGTTGTGACACCTGGGTGACACGTTGAATCATCCCACCAAAATTGATTGGTTGGTGACGCAAGGTATCTTCACCCTTGACTGCTCGTTGTGCTAACAAATGCACCTCAGTCAATTGACCAGCAAATTCAGACAAGCTAATCACATGAGCAAAAGCAGGGTTACGAATTCCAACTTGATTTGGAACGTAAAGTTTGACACCAACACCAAAGACTTCCTGTGCAAGTTCTACAATACCTGGTAAAATAGCATTTCCACCAATCAGAACAATTCCACCTGGAAGATCCAACAAATGTCTTCTTTCCAACTCTTGTTTGATTTGTTCAAAAATGTGTTTAATGCGAGCTGAAATAATCTCTGCTAGGTAGCTTTCTGTAACTTCTACAGGCTCTACTTCACCAATCACTTCAACTTGGAAGGTTTCATTGCTTGCAAGCGAAGGGTAGGCTTCTCCATAGTTCAACTTCAATCCTTCAGCTAATTTCTGTGAAGTCTTCAAGACTTTAGAGATATCTTTTGTGACATAATCTCCACCTTCTTGAAAAATATTTGTAAACTGGAGTTCTTGGTTACGGATTGTAGCAACAGTTGTTTGACCTGCTCCCATATCAATCACAGTAGCTCCAAATTCACGCTCGCCTTCGTTCAAGACTGAACGAACCAAAGCCAATGGTGAAATAATAATATTTTCAACTTGTACACCTGAGCGCTCAACTGTCTTGCGTAAATTGTGAAGAATAGTACGTGGACCTGTGTAAAGCAAACCACGCATTTCAAGACGCACCCCCATCATTCCACGCGGGTCACGAATACCTTGGAAACCATCTACGATAAATTCTTCTGGAATAAAAGTAATGACTTCACGATCGGGTGTCATACTCTTTGTCAAGGCTGATTTGACAACATTCTCGACATCTTGATCTGTAATTTCTTTTGTATCAGATGTCACTGGAATCATTCCTTGAGTTGGTTCTACTTGCAAAAGATTTCCAGGCAAACCAACATTCACTGATTTGATTGAAATGCCTGCTTTTTCCTCTGCCTGGAAAATAGCCGACTTAATAGCAGTTGCTGCTGCTTCAATATCAACGATAATCCCATCTTTTACACCTTTACTCTTGGCATTACTTACACCAATTACGTTTAGTTCACCATTTCTAAGCTCAGCAACCAATACCTTAATCGAATTGGTTCCAATATCTAAGCCTGTAAAAAAACCATCTCTAGCCATTACATCGCATCCTCTCTATCTTCCAAGTTTCTAACTTCTATTCAATATAGCTAAAATAGGGCATAGCTATTCACAGAATATTATAACACAAAAAATCCAATCGTGCTTAGTTTTTTCCTAAATTTACTTGCTATTTTTTCACTTTTGCTCATCAGCTTTTTATTTTCCAAACAAATTATAAAAAATCAGATTTATGAAAAAAGAAAGCTCATTTCTAAGCTTTCTTTGCAATCATTTTTTCTGCTTCTTGCTCTAAAAATAGTTCCAAGATTTTCTTGGTCAAGGTAATCGCGGCAGACAAGGCTACTGACACGATCAAATAATTAGCTACTAAGCCGTGATCCCCAACCAATGGCGGTTTTGTCAAGAATCCGTAATCGCCACCTGTTACCAAATTGACCACAAAAATCAAGGCATTTAGGGCAAAGGTCATGAGAAAAATTCTTTTTACATCCAGCAATCGTGCATCATACTGTCTTAATAGATAAACCAATGAGTTCCCCAAAAGAGCTAGGTGCCCAAAGATAAAGGACAAAATCGCAATATGTGGGAAAGGATAGGCATCTGGAACTGGATAAACAAAGGCTGCTAATGTCCCAAATGTTCCCAATAATGCAAAATACTGCCTATATTTAGACTGACCAGGAAGCAAGAGCACCACAAACATAGCCATACGGCAATGGTAAAAAGGTAGGCTTTCTGATAGCGGCATATGATTGACCCAATACCAACCATAAAGTAGGATTAACTGAACCGCCTGCAAGATTTGGAAAAATCGTTGGTAAACCTTCTTTTCACGATAGCGATAGGCTGTATAAAAGGTTAAGGCTAAGAGCGTAAATAGGCTAACATACCAAAAAAGATCAAACTTGGGTGGCTCTGTTGCCTGAGTCGTAAAGAAAATGTCCCATAAATTCATCTAGTCTTCCTCATGATTCAAAATTTTCCTGCATATTATTATACCATGCTATTTGTCAAAAATGGATTTAGAAATACGATAATCATCTTCTTAGTCAAGATATTGCTCCCTCTGACCTTGATAAACCTGCCAAAGAATCTCTATTTGCTCCTTGGTAATGCGTTTTTCAGATAAGTTCGGCAGTTGGTCAATGGCAAAAAATTGAAGGTCAGCAATTTCTTGATTTTCTTGGAATTGCCCAGCGAGAAGCTTACATTCAAAAACAAACTTTGCATATTGTTTACTCTGTAGTTGGAAACGATTGGTATCAAAAACAGCTAGTAGTTTTTCAACTTTGGCTTTGAAACCGGTTTCTTCTTCAATTTCCTTGAGAATATTTTCAGTTGGTGAATAACCGACCTCGCCAAAGCCACCTGGCAAAGCCCAATCATTCTCTCCTTGTCCCCTAACCAGACAAATTTTTTCATCCTCAACTATCCAAGCACGGACGTCCATTAAAGGAGTCGCATAAGCGAAAGTTGGTTTCAAGACTTCTGCCACTTCTTCTACATCGAGGTCTGATGCTTGATCCAGCATTTCAGATAAAAGGACCCGCAAGTCCTCATAACGCTCACGGTCAAAAGGATCCTTTGTAAAGGTTAATCCAGTATCTGTAATGGCAATCATTCTTTGCAAATACTTGACAAAATCACTTGTCTTCATGTTCTAAACTTTCTACCAACTTGGCTAGATTCATAGAGTTGGATCCTTTTAGTAGGATTTGGTCATGAACTCCAAGGCTTTCCTTGACCTGCTTAGTCATAGCCTCAAATTGGTCCTCGTCGGCTGTTTTTTTGAAGTAGTAAACGTGGCCGATTGGAAACATTTGACTGGCCAATTGGGCTAATTCAGCAATGTCTTCTCCATAGAAAATAACGGTATCCAGCACATCTGGCGAAAGGCTCAAGATCATCTGATTATGAAGCTGAACAGACTGGTCACCGAGTTCCTTCATGTCCGCTAAAACCGCAATTTTCTTGCCACCTTCATTGGCTGGAATGGCAGAGAAAGTCTCTAAAATCAACTTCATAGCAGTTGGATTGGCATTGTATACGTCAGACAGAATATCTGCTCCATTGGCTGCTTTCTTCCACTCGGTACGGTTACGCGTCAATTCAAGATGTTGGAAGGCCAAACGAATTTGCTCCTCTGAAACTCCTTCTTGTAGGGCAACATAGGATGCAATCATAGCATTGGTGGCATTGTACTTACCAGTCACTGGCAAATCGAGGACTTGTCCCCAAAAATTAGCCTTAAAGGTCAGACTATCCTTACGCTCAACCAAGTCGGTAATTTCCAACTCTGCTCCTTGACCAAAACGGACCACCTTTTTATCAGTTGGCAAGTAGTCCTCTACAATAGTGTCAATTGGCGCTAAAAGCAAGGAACCAGGTGCCATCCCGTCTGCAATTTGCATTTTTCCTTTAGCAATCTCAGAACGGTCTTTGAAAAAAGCCAAATGGGCTTCTCCAACCAAGGTCACGATGGCTGTTTTTGGACGAGCCAATTCAGACAAGAGATGAATATCGCCCAAGTGATCCTGCCCCATCTCCAAAACCAACTTTTCTGTCCCTTCAGGCATATGGAGAACTGTATAGGGAAGACCAATCTCATTATTGTAGTTGCCTTGAGTTTTGTAGGTCTTGTAGGTCGTTGACAGTAAATGCGCCAACATATCCTTGGTCGTCGTCTTACCATTTGAACCTGTGACAGCAAAGACATCAACAGTCGTTTTTTCAAGATAGTAGGCAGCTAGTGATTGAAAGGCAGCCAAAACGTCATCTACTAGAATGTAGGGATGATTTGCGACCTCTTTCTCAGATAGAGTTACTGCTGCACCATTTTCAAAGGCTGTCTCGATAAAGTCATGCCCATCACGCGCACCTTTAAGTGGAACAAACAAGTCCCCTGTAGTAATCAAACGACTATCAAACTCAGCTTTTTCTAACTGAGTGTCCTCAAATATGCTGATATCATTTTTAGCTCCTACAACTTGAGCCACTTCATGGATTGTTAATTTCATTTCTACTCCTTTAAAAAGGGTTGAAGTCCGAGAACTCAAGTCACCTTGCAGCGATGGTTCTGGCTTCTACCCTCTCTTTCATTTTTATAGCAAATGCGCTTCGCGCTTGTCAAAACTTTCCTTGGCAAGGTCAACCAAACGCTCGATCAGGTCTGGGTAGCTGATTCCCATATTGTCCCAAAGTAGTGGATACATAGACCACTGGGTGAAACCTGGCATGGTATTGAGCTCGTTGAGGAAAACCTCTCCCTTATCTGTATAAAAGAAATCACAACGAGATAGACCTAAACCACCGATTGCACGGAAGGCAGTTTCTGCATTTTGACGCATGACAGCTACCACATCATCACTGATCTTGGCTGGGATGTCCATGGTAATCTTATTATCAATATACTTGGCATCATAGTCGTAGAAGGCAACATCCTTGACTACTTCTCCTGGAAGGGTGCTTTTGACATCGTAGTTGCCCAGTAGACCAACCTCGATTTCACGAGCATCCACCCCTTGCTCTACCAAGACACGGCTGTCATATCGGAAGGCAAGTTCCAAGGCTTGACGGAGTTCTTCTTGATTTTCAGATTTAGAAATACCGACACTAGAACCCATGTTTGATGGTTTTGTGAAAACTGGATAAGTCAATTTTTCTTCAACTTCAGCGATTTTAGAAGTCACATCATCACCTTCGACGATGGCCACATAAGGAACTTGGGCAATACCAGCAGATTCCAGAACACGCTTGGTCGTGATTTTATCCATGGCAAGACTTGATGACAAGATGTTGCAACCAACGTAAGGAATTCTCAAAACTTCCAAGAATCCTTGGACAGAGCCATCCTCTCCCATCGGACCGTGAAGGACTGGAAAGACCACTGCCCCTTCTTCATAGATAGCACTTGGAGCAACTTTCTTATCCCAATCAATAGTTTCATTGGTCATGAGACGGTCCTCTTGACCAGGAATCTGGCTAAATTCTTGCGTTTTAATAAAGTCACCTGACTGGCTGATAAAGAAAGTCTTGACTGTGAAACGATCGTAGTTGACCGCACGCATGATACTCTCAGCTGAAAGGACAGAGACTTCACGCTCTGCACTACGCCCACCGTATAAAAGAATAATCGTTTGCTTCATATTATTTGTTCCAATTCTAATAGAATACTCGTTCTTTAGTATATCATATTTGCTTCTTTTTTGAAACTTGAACCTGATACTGGTCTTCAATATATCTAAAAAGAGACCGATAAAACAAATATCGACCTCCTTGATTTTTGGTATAAATGAATTGAGTTTGTTAATTTGTCTAGACTTACAGCTCTGTTCGATTTTCAATGGCTCGTAAGAGTGTGACTTCATCTGCATACTCGATATCTGCCCCCACAGCAAGACCACGTGCTAGGCGCGTAACTTTAATCCCAGCTGGCTTGAGCAAACGTGAAAGATACATGGAAGTTGCTTCCCCATCTGCCGTAGCATTGGTTGCTACGATTACCTCTGAAACCTCACTATCCATCAGACGAGTCATGAGGCTCTTGAGATTGATATCATCCGGACTAATACCATTCATGGGAGAAATGAGTCCATGCAAAACATGATAGAGTCCATGATATTCTTGGATGTTCTCCATGGCTGCCACATCACGACTATCCTCGAGAACTAAAATTGTCGTCTGGTCACGAGTCGGATCGGTACAGATAGAGCAAGGATCGTCATCAGTCAAACGACCACAGATGGTGCAATAGGTCAGCTCTCTCTTAGCAGAAAGGAGATTTTTTGCAAATTCATTGACATCGTCATCAGACATCCCAATCGTATAAAAGGCCAGACGTGTAGCCGTCTTAATCCCGATACCCGGTAACTTGGAATAACTGTCAATTAGCTTGGCAATAGGTGTTGGATAAAGCATATATTCCTTTCTAATTCATTGGATGATGTTGGTTATAGAGGTTGATAATGTCGCGCGCAATGGAAGGGCCGACACCATTTGTCAGATTGGTGTTATGTGGAAAGACAACAGCTACAGCGATTTGAGGATTATCTGATGGGGCATAAGCCACGGCGTTGGTGTTGTTGGCTTTTTGACCACCTGCTACATAACTTTCGGCAGTACCCGTTTTCCCACTAATGGATACAGCTGCACCATTGGAAAAGGCACGACCTGTTGTCAAAGCACTCCCACCGTGAGAAACTTGATAAAATCCTTGTTGGAGGATGGAAACATCAGACTCAGAAATATTAATTTTATTCATTTCCTTGGTATCAATAGATTGGATTAAGTTCCCTAAGCCACCTTGTTCGTTGTTTCCATAAATCCCCTCAACAATGTGAGGTGCAATCCGAACACCGTTGTTGGCAATAGTTCCAACGTACTGGGCCAATTGCATTGGGGTGTAGTTATCAAACTGACCAAATGCATTGGTAATGTAATTAGCAAAATTATACTCTTTTGGTATAAAACCAGTTGACTCATCTGGAAGGTCAATGCCTGTTGAGGCTCCAAGACCATATTCAGCAAATGTCGAACGAAGTTTCCCCATAGCGGATTCTAAATTGTTAGTTAAAACAAACATATTGGGTTGATAGGTCTGACCCATAATGCCCAAAGCCGTTTGAACCATATAGGTATTAGAAGAATACTCCAAGGCTTCCACAGCTGTAATCGGGAATGAACCGTAGGCTTGAGTATACCAAGAATTAATTGGAGCTGAACCTTGGAAGACAATCGGTTGGTCTGTCAAGGTCTGATTCCCTGATAAGACTCCATTCTCCCAACCAGAACTGATAGTTGCAGCCTTGACAACCGAACCTGGAACAAAGACATTGGTCACCGTTCCCAAGGAATCAGGCTTCAATTCCCCCGTTTTCAGGTCATGTTTGAGCCCTGACATAGACAAAACTGCACCTGTTTTGGGGTTCAAAGCAACTGCATAAACACCTTCAGAATATCTAGCTCCTCCATTTCCTAACTCAGAATTGAAATAACTCTTAAGCAGATTGTCCACGCTATCTTGAAATGCCAAATCGATGGTCAGTTTAATATTGTTCCCTTTGGTACCATCTTCGATATTTTCGACACTCTCCATGTTGCCATACTTGTCTAGATGGATCTCTTTTACCGAGCGTTTTCCTTGCAGGGTTTCCTCATATTGTTTTTCTAGATAAGAAGTTCCAACACGGTCATTTAAAGAATAACCTTTTTTAAGATAGGAATCTGCTTCTTCGGCTGGGAGACCAGCTTTTTCACTGGAAACACTTCCTACTATAGAAGAAAGCGAAGTTTCTAGAACCTTTCGATCCCAGGAAGTTGAAATACTGATACCAGGTAAATTCCTAGAAGCCGAAGCAATCAAGGCAATCTGTGTATCTGTCAAGGAATCTGTCGCAACGGTTCCTGTCGCAAAATTTTCTACTGCATTGAGTTGGCTAAAGAGGTAAATTTCTTTCTTTTCGTCATCCGAGTAGGTCAATTGACTTGGATCTATGCTTTCTACTGTGTTATTGTAAAGCTCAGACTCAGATAATTGATTCCCATCAGAATCAAGGCGTTTCTCACGTGGTAAGCTTTCCACTGCTTTCTTGTAGACATCTTGATCTGCTAGATAATAGTCCGCCAACTGTCGGTCAGTCAATGTTGGAGAAGAAACTCCCACATAGGCTAGCAACTTCTTGGCTGTTTCTTTCAAATCTGCGGCCGTCATCTTGTTGTTCCTTGTAAAAGATACAACTTGCTTGATGGTGTTTTCGACGAGAGGTTTCCCTGTTGCATCGTAGATTTGTCCACGAGCCGAACTAGTTGTCACCTTTGTTTTACTTGCCGATGCTAGTTTTGTCTCATAAAAATCTTTGTTCAAAACCTGCATGTAAAGCAGGCGACCAATGATGGTCATAAAGAGCAAAATAACAATTGAAAACAATAAATTAAGCCGAATCGGAATCGAATGGCTATCAAATTTTCTCATACAAGTCAGTCTCATTTCTATTTAAAATCTCATTCTTCATTGTACCACAAATTGAGAAGAAAATTATGGAAAATGGGAGTACTTTATTTGATTTTTAAAAGAGCTTTTCTTTTTTATTTAATTATCATTATTTTATATGGTATAATAATGTCAACCAATAGAAAATTTTTTCTTTCAATTTAATATAAATCATACAAAGGAATCCCATGAACAATCAAGACATTCCCTCTATTATTGATCTCCACTTTGATGAATTAACTGAATTAGAACAAGAAATTGCTCGCTATTTCTTACAGGTCGATACGATACAGGATGATTTATCATCACAAAATGTCGCTCAGAAACTTCATATTTCCCAGGCTGCCCTAACTCGTTTTGCTAAAAAGTGTGGTTTTACTGGCTATAGAGAATTTATTTTCCAATACCAACATCAAATTGATAACCAAAATCTTCAGCTATCGACCCATAATCCTCTTATCCAAGGTGTTCTCAGAAGCTATAGCAATATGCGAGAGCAAACTCAAGAATTAATTAATGAAAATCAAATAGAACGAATAGCTAATATGATAGAAGATGCTGAAAGAGTCTATTTTTTTGGCACTGGAAGCTCTGGCCTTGTCGCTCGTGAGATGAAATTACGCTTTATGCGTTTAGGGGTGGTATGTGAAGCTATAACCGATCAAGATGGCTTTGCTTGGACTACTAGTATCATGGATGACAATTGCTTGGTTCTAGGTTTTTCACTATCTGGAGCCACTCAATCTATTCTGGATAGCTTGTTAGATGCTAAAGAAATGGGGGCAAAAACAGTCCTCTTTACCAGCGTACCAAACAAAGAAAACCAACTGTATACTGAAACTGTACTGGTTGCTAGTCACAATCAATCATCCTATATTCAACGTATCTCCTCTCAACTTCCAATGCTTTTTTGGGTTGATTTGATTTATGCTTACTTTTTAGAAATCAATCGAGAAAACAAAGAAAAAATTTTCAATAGCTACTGGGAGAATAAAAAACTTAATGGCTATCGAAGACAAAGAAGAGTTAGAAAATCCTAGTTTGGCATTACCAAACTAGGATTTTTATTCGTCACTAAATATAACTCATCTAGATCCTGAGTCAATCATATCTTGACTCGGTCTTAAATAATTTCATGTAATCACTTTTTGAAGGGAGTAAATAAGCAAGTCTGACGGTATCCTCAACAATTGTATATAATACGATGTAATCCTTACTCAAGGTCAATCCTCTCGTTTGATAGTGAGGATCTAATCTCTTACCAAATTTTTCATCGGCATCAAATCCAGCTTGGGGGAAAATTTCCAGCCGATTAATATCCTTTCTAATATTCGCTACTTTTCGTCTCGCAGCCTCTACAGAACCAATTTCCTCCGCTATATACTGATATATTTTATCCAGACTATCAATCACTCTAGGAGAATACAAAATCCTATATTTTTTATAATCCATAGCGTGTCACGACATCCTCATCTGTCAAATAATTTCCAGCCTCAATCTTGGCATAACTTTCTTGAACTTCTGCTTGTAATTGTCTAAATAAATACTCCTTCTCCAATTCCTCTTCACTTAGTAAATCTACTTCATTTGTTACGACAACATTCTTTAAAAATAATCTGAGTGCTGATGAAAGAGAGAGATTTTGTTCTTTTAACACTTCCATAGCATCATTTACCAATTCTCTATTAGCTTGGAAGGTCACCATTTTACTTGAATTCGCTATAGCCATTTTATATAATTCCTTTATAGATTTTCTTTATTATCTCACAATTATAAAGAAAGTCAAGAAGTTTTGATTTGAAAGAATCAATTTCTAAAATTTTTCATGTCCTAAAAAGCGGAATCAATTTTGAACTTGTTAAGATTATTTTCTATTCTTTCTTCCACTTGTATCCTGCCCAGCATGCTAAAGCCAGTAAAACTAAATTAAAGATGATAAAGAAAGTCGTAAAACCAAATAATCCATTTTGAGCTAAATCTGCCGTGTAAAGTTCAGTTTCTGTAAAGAGAAGATAGAATCCATATACCTCAGTAAAGAGAGTAGCACAGGCTAGTCCAATTAAAAACAATCCACTAGCCAGAACTATGAGCATCCAGAGAATCAAGGCAATCGTGCCCACGACTATGAGAATAAGAGGAAGAATCAGAAAATCTGTCATAAGGATCCTCCTAGTCTACCATGCGACGATAAAAGTCTGCGTCCTAGCAGATGTCTCAAAAACTATCTTACTGACAATCCAGACGCTTATTTGACTGAGATAGCTGCTGAATTCGGATGTCACCCAACTACCATTCACTATGCTCTCAAAGCTATGGGCTACACTCGAAAAAAAAGAACCACACCTACTATGAACAAGACCCAGAAAAAGTAGCTTTATTTCTTAAAAGTTTTAATAGTTTAAAGCATCTAGCACCTGTTTATATTGATGAAACAGGATTCGATACTTATTTTTATCGAGAATATGGTCGCTCTTTAAAAGGTCAGTTAATAAGAGGTAAAGTATCTGGAAGAAGATATCAGAGGATTTCTTTGGTTGCAGGGCTAACAAATGGTGAGTTAATCGCTCCAATGACTTACGAAGAGACGATGACGAGCGACTTTTTTGAAGCTTGGTTTCAGAAGTTTCTCTTACCAACCTTAAACAAACCATCAGTTATCATTATGGATAATGCAAGATTCCATAGAATGGGTAAGCTAGAACTCTTGTGTGAAGAGTTTGGGCATAAACTTTTACCTCTTCCTCCCTACTCACCTGAGTACAATCCTATTGAGAAAACATGGGCTCATATCAAAAAGCACCTCAAAAAGGCATTACCGAGTTGTAGTACTTTTTTCGAGGCTCTTTTGTCTTGTTCTTGTTTCAATTTACTATACAACACAGATGAACTATATGCCCGTCGTACCTAGAAAATCCTAGTTTGGCTTAGCCAAACTAGGATTGTTTTGTTTTAAAATGATAGTAGGCTCCCAACATACCTGCAGTATTTTGATGCTGGGCGAATTCTAATCTTGTTTTCTCAGCCAAACTTAGTACCAAGGCTTCTTTCAAAGCTGCACGAATTTTTGGTTTCAGAATCGCTTCCTGTCCCATAATTCCGCCACCTAGAATAACTACTTCTGGATTGGCCACATAACAAATATTAGCTAGACCTTTTCCTAGATAGTCAACCATACGGTCGATACCATACATGCAGAGTTTGTTCCCTTCAGTAGCTTCTTTAAAAATTCGACGACCATTCCACTGATCAACGGGATCACCATGCGCTTCTGCTACATAACGAACCAAAGCTGTGGTCGAAGCTAAATCTTGGAAGGCTCCATCTTGCATGTGTAGATAGCCAACCTCACAGGCAGAATTACTAAAACCATGGAAGACTTGACCGTCAATAATTAAACAACCACCAATACCTGTCCCAATGGTTAAGCAAAGGGTCACACTTGCTCCCTTACCAGATCCCGAAACTGCTTCTGCAAGGCCTGCACAGTTGACATCATTTTCAATTTCACAAGGAATATCAAAGCTAGTCTCGATTTCCTTTTTGAACTGTGTACCTGCATAATTTGGAATCTGTGGGCCAGCATAGAAAATCTCACCCTTGTCAGGATCCACCATACCTGCCGAAGAAATGGCAACACCTGCTACAGAATCTTTTTCAAGATAACTAGCTACAATCTGTTTGGTTTTCTCTAAAATATGGGGGCCACCCTTATGTGCCTCTGTCGGTATCTCATGCGATTCAAGAAGTTGCCCCTCTTGATCAACCAAACCATACTTGATGTTAGTTCCACCGATATCAATTGCAATGTAGTTAGTCATAAATACCTCCTTATGAATTAGAGGAAGCGCTCCTTAGTTTCACGAATCAAGGCTGCAGCTGCTTCCACAACTGGACGATCTTCTTCAGTCACTGGTGTCAAAGGTGAACGAACAGATCCAATATTAAGTCCTTCATTGATCTTCAAGACTTCTTTAATGACACCATACATATTTCCATGTGCAGAAGTGAGTTTACCAATGATAGCATTGATAGCGTATTGTAATTCACGCGCTGTTTCCAAGTCTTTATCCGCAATCAATTGGTTGAGTTTCAAGAAGAGTTCTGGCATAGCACCGTAAGTACCACCGATACCAGCCTTAGCACCCATGAGGCGTCCTCCTAGGAACTGCTCATCTGGACCATTAAAGACGATATGGTCTTCTCCACCAAGGCTCACAAAAGTTTGGATATCTTGAACTGGCATAGAAGAGTTCTTCACACCGATAACACGAGGATTCTTCAACATTTCAGTATAAAGACTTGGAGTCAAAGCAACACCTGCCAATTGAGGGATGTTGTAGATCACATAGTCTGTGTTTGGAGCTGCAGAGCTGATATCATTCCAGTATTTAGCGACTGAGTATTCTGGCAAGCGGAAGTAAATTGGTGGAATCGTTGCAATGGCATCTACACCCAAGCTTTCTGCATGGCGAGCAAGTTCCATACTATCTTTGGTATTGTTGCAAGCAACGTGAGCAATGATGGTCAATTTACCTTTGGCAACTGCCATGACTTCTTCCAAAATCAACTTACGGTCTTCAACGCTTTGGTAGATACATTCACCAGAAGATCCATTGACATAAAGGCCTTGAACACCTTTATCAATGAAGTATTGAACCAAGGCACGTGTGCGCTCTGGACTTACTTCTCCTTGTTCATCGTAACATGCGTAGAAGGCTGGAATGACACCTTCGTATTTTTTCAAATCTGACATAGATTTTCTCCTGTTATTTTTATTTTCTGCTAGAGCAGATTCTTTCTTTACTTCTTTAGTATACACTTTAGAGAAAAGGCTTTCAATATCTTTTAGACACTTAGATTTTAGTTTCTCGCTTATAGAATAGCTTTGGGAGCGTTTGAAAGTAGTTTCAGAAATAATTGCAAGCCTTACTCATACTTAGCAAATAGCTTTTCCATCACTCCCACTTGTAAAAAAGCAAGAAGTCCAAAACCAAAGAGAATAAAAGCTGATCCTCCCAATAGAAGGGTAAAAGCTGATAGATATAGAATCATCAAAATCAAAAAGATAATTACGATCATCAAGATAAACCAAGGAGCATTAAAACTAGCCAAGATCAGTCCTTTTTGAAGAATTTCTTTCCAAGATAGGTCATAACGTGCCGCAATAGGGTAACTAGCCAACATCACAATAGTGAGGAAGATAAGAATACCTAGACAAATAGCTTTCACCAATTGGAAGGGCAGAGCTGTTTGCCCCCAGAAAAGATAGAGATCTGAAAGAGTTAGAAATACAATTCCCAATTCTAACATCCCCAACTGAAAACCTAATTTCAGATTTTGCCTGAAAACTCTTAGATATGTTCTAAAAACTGGAACACGTCTACTTTGCTTGATTTCAAACATTGTCTGATAGAGACTAATTTTGGCTACCCCAATCGTTACGATTGGCAAACAAGTTACTACAAAGAGAAGATTGACTGTTACAATATCTAAAACCTTCTCACTAATTCGCATTAGAAAATTATCTGTATCAAATGCAGCCTTGATGAGACTTCTTCCTTTTTGTGACATTTTTTACTCCCCCTATCATTTCATTTCTACCACTATCTAAATCATTCCGATTTATCAATTGATAAGATTCAACTCTTAAACTCAATTTTCAAAAGTGCTTAATAAGATAGTCATCAGCTATCTCTATTATTCTAATCAATTAAAATTTTAAACAAATACTTGCGAACTTGATCTTCCATACCTGCATAACCATTTGGTTGATGTGGTTCTCCTGGGAAGAAAATTGCAAAATTGTGATAACCTAGTAAAAGTGGATACTGTTCATGACAATGGACAAAACCAATATCACTTGTTTCGTCAAATGCTACTGCTTCATCTTTGATACGTGAACCGTAGCTCGAATATTCATGCCCTTCTACCAATAAATGCAAGTCTGCATAGTTCTTGTGATGTTCAAACTGGTCATTTTCAGCTTTATTTAGGACATTTTCTTGAACAACTAGAAAGACCTTATCCCCATCAATATCATATTTTCCTAACTCGAACGAATCTTTACGATGTTCATAAAGATAATCAATTGCCTTGTCAAGATTTGGATGAATTCCTTTATAAAAGCTAATATTTTTCAAATCGTCAAAAATCATTATTTTCTCCTTTAAAAATCGTCATTAAGCGATTAAAACTAACACCTCCAACAGTGTCATTCACTGTCGGAGGCTTTTAGATAGTGCTAGCAATAGCCAATTGATACTGTAAAAGAAAGCGTTTCTTATCCTTTAACAGCTCCCATAGTAATACCTTGTGTGAAGGATTTTTGGAAGACTAAGAAGACTGTTACGATTGGCACAGCAGCAAGAGCTGCCCCTGCCATGATTAAACCATAGTTGGTTGCCATTTCGGCTTGCATGGTCGCAACACCGAGTGAAATAGTCAAATTATTACGTGAAGTCAACATAACCAACTGCATGAAGTAGTCGTTCCAAGTATTGATGAAGGTAAAGATTGCAAGAGCCGCAAACCCTGGTTTTACAATTGGGAAGGCTACACTCCAGAAAGTACGAATCTCACCACAACCATCGATTTTAGCTGATTCAAGCAACTCTGTTGGGATATTTTCACTAAATTGTTTCATAAGGAAAACCCCAAATGGCCATCCAATCAAAGGCAAGATAACTGCCCAGAGAGTATCGTGGATTCCCATGAAGTTGACGATACGTACCAATGGTACAAGGACAACTTGTTTTGGAAGAGCCATGGCAGCAATAAAGATTGCAAAGAGGATACGTTGACCATAGAAACGTTTTTTAGCCAATACATAACCTGCTAGAGATGAAGTTGCACAGACTAAGAACATCGTTACCAATGAGATAAATACTGAGTTCCACATCCATTGCATAGCAGGGTTTTGTACCATGAGTTGTTGGAAGTTTTCCATGGTTGGCATTTTGGGGAACCATTGTGGCGGAATCATAATGGTATCAGGTTGTGACTTGAAGGCACCTGTCAAAATCCAGTAGAATGGAAAGATGAACAGCACAGTCAACAAGAGCAAAATGATTGTTGAAATAACAGTAAAGGCTGTTAATGGTTTTTTTTGTGTAGATTGCATAGCTGTCTCCTTTCTTTAGTATTCTACATCGTTTCCGAGTACTTTAAATTGAACAAAACTTACGATAGCAATCATAACTGCCAAGAAGACACCAATTGTGTTGGCATAGCCATAATCTGTCAATTGGAAGGCTTTTTCGTATAAGTAGTACATCAAGGTACTTGTAGAGTAGTTTGGACCACCAGATGTCAACAACTGAATCAAGGCGAAAACTTGGAATGAGTTAATTGTTGTGATGATTACGATGTAAAGAGTTGTTGGAAGGAGGCTTGGCCATTTAATCTTCCAGAAAACTTGAAACTCAGTTGCACCATCAACGCGGGCAGCTTCAACCAATGAATTATCAATATTACCCATAGCAGCGATGTAGAGGATGATCGGTTGACCAACTGAAGTTGTCAAGAGGATAATCATAATCGCCATCAATGCCCAGTGTTTGTCTCCCAGCCATGAAATATTTTGAGTAATGATATGACTTGATTTAAGCACAAAGTTCAAGATACCTGATAGTGGATCATAAATCCATTTCCATACAACTGTTACGGCAACACTACCTGTAACAACTGGAAGGAAGAAGACGAAACGGTAGAAGGATCTGGCAATAGCATTTTGATGGTAGGTTTGCGACGCCACAAAGAGCGAAAATAGAACAACAATCGGTACAGATCCAACAACCAAAATAACTGTGTTAATCAGAGATTTTGTAAAGACAGGATCTTTAAACATACGGATATAGTTATCTAAGCCCACAAATTCAAAACTAGTCATAGAGTAGTTAAAGAAACTTGTGATGAAGCCCATAATCATTGGTACTAAAACGAAGACAACGAAGAAGAATAAAACTGGCGCTAGGAAAGCATAAGAAATAACTGTTTCTCTCATACGAATTTTATTAACTTTCACTGTAGGCACCTCTCTTTCCTTTTCTTTTTAATGATAATCTCCTAAGAGAATGATGATTTACCTTTTAAATAAAAGCCCCCTTTTCTTACACAAGCGTGCAAAGGGAAAAGGGGCTACAAAATCTGGTTTAGGGTTTATTGTTTAGTAGCTTTTTTGATAGTTTCGTTTGCTTTTTCAGTAAATGCTTTCAATGCATCAGCTGGTTTTTGATCGCCATTTGAAACTGATTGCAACATTGGGAACCATAGAGTTCTCATTTCTGCAAAACCATCAATTGTATTGTAGTATGGAGAGTAGTACTTAGTCCAAGCACCGATTGTTTCCATACGTTTGTCTTCATAGAGTTTACCAAATGATGTACGAACTGGGAATGCTCCTGTACGAACAACATCTTTTGGACCCCATTCTTTATCATCAGCAATGAATTGAACAAATTTCTTAGAAGCAGCAATTTTTTTGTCGTCTTTGTTGTTGAATACTGCAAATCCGTTTACAAGGTATTCAAGAGCTGGTTTACCAGAATCAGATGGGAATGGTACTTCTACCACTTCTACTTTACTTGCTTCTAAGAGTTTGGCTTGGATACCATTTTGAGCTGGTGCCCAAAGAGTAGTGTATGATGTTTGGCCGTTAGCAAAGTTTTGGATATCTGCTCCACCATCAAATTGTGAACCATTGTTCAACAAACCATCTTTAATCCAGCTAGTTGCTTTTTCAAGACCTTTAACGAATTTAGGATCATCAGTTGTATACTTAGTAACATCTTTATCAGTTACAGAAGCACCATAAAGGTTTGAAATGAAGGCACGTGTTCCTTGGTCTCCCCCTTGACCTGAACTGAACAATGAACCTGGTGTATAGCCTTTAGCTTTGAGTGCTTTCAATACTTTTTCAAAGTCGTCTGTTGTCCAACCTTCTTTTACAAGGTTCGCAACTCCAGCTTCTTCCAACATTTTCTTGTTCATAGCCATGTAGAATGGTGCTGAACTGATTGGATACATGTAAGCTTTATCGCCAGCTTTACTTGCTTTTACAATATTTTCATTGTTAACATCTTTAACAAAGTCGTCTGTAAAGAGGTCGTTCAAGTCAGCCAATTTTCCATTTTTACCGTATTGGATGATACGTCCTGGTGCGTCAAAGAGGACGTCTGGAGCTGTACCTGCTTCGATAGCTGTAGTGATTTTTTCTGGACCTGACTTAAAGTCGATAGTTTCCAATTTCACTTTAACATCTGGGTTTGCTTTTTCAAAGGCTGCGATGATAGATTTTTCATAAGTTCCAACACCGTCACCAGTTTTTTCTTGAGTGAAGACTGGGAATGCCCACCAAGTAATTTCTGTTTTTCCGCTATCGCTACCAGATTTTGCAGCATCTTTACTTCCACCAGAATTTCCACAAGCAGCAAGACCAAGAATTGCAGCACCTGCAAGTACTGTACAAGCTAGTTTTCTAAATTTCATTTGTATTCTCCTATTTATAAGCGTATCCATATTGGATAATGAGCAAGTTTGCATCTGTATACGTTTTCATTTTATCCGACGCTTCCACCACTCTCCTCTGTTTTGAGATTGTGTTATTTAAGACCAGCAACAAAGCGTTCTGTAATCTCTTTTGGTCTAGTAATAGCGCCACCAACAACAATGCCTCTTACTCCGTATCCCAGGATTTGTTTAGCTTGTTCTGGTGTATGAATTTTCCCTTCAGCGATAACATCTACACCCGCATCACAGAGCTTTTTGATTAATTCAAAATCGGGACCGTCCACTTTTGGACTATAAGATGTGTAACCTGATAAGGTTGTTCCAACGAAGTCAATTCCTGCTTCTACAGCTGCTAATCCTTCTTCGAAGGTACTAGTATCAGCCATCAAGAGCTGGTTAGGATATTTTTCCTTGACCTGACGGATAAACTCCTGAATTTCTAAACCGTCATAGCGTTCTCGCTTCGTACAGTCCAGAGCAATTACCTCAATGTCTAGCTCTGCTAGTTCATCAACTTCTTTCATAGTAGCAGTGATGAAGGGTTCTTGAGGTGGATAATCTCGTTTGATAATCCCGATAATCGGAAGTTTTGTAACCTCTTTGATTTCCTTGATATCACGAACACTATTGGCTCGAATACCGACTGCTCCACCTTGCTCAGCCGCTTTGACCAGCAAGGGGATAACTCCTCCCGCTTCTGTATAAAGCGGTTCGTGAGGAAGGGCCTGACAAGAAACAATGATTCCATCTTTAATTTGATTAATCAAGGCTTCTTTAGTAATCTGTGGCATCCTTTTTCCTCCTTTTCCTTTTTTCTTATGAGACAATTATATACTATTTTTAAAGCGCTTTCAAGAGTTTGTTATATGATAGATTGCAGTTTTAAAAAGAAAGCAAGTCAAGCACCTCTTTAAAAGTACTTTCAAAGAGGTGCTTGACTTATTATAAGAGAATACCGATATTTATTTTGCTATCTCAGATAGCTTCACTTTGCGATCTTCAAACATAGACTGGGTACAAGCATTTGCAGTAGCAATTGCTTTTAGAGCAGCTTCATCTGTCAATAGTTTTGTAAATTCTTCTGATACTGGAGCTCTTTGCATAATCTCATGCAGATAGCGCATTTCTTTATCAATGACAGATGACAACCATAATGGAGTAGGTTTACCTGGTTTACCATAAGCAATTGCACCATCCATCTCTGTACTATGATAGATACGAGTACGATCATCATCTTCTTCTTGCGATTCATGAATCAAGAAATAACTTTCTTGCCCATCTAGCTTAAGAGTTCCTTTACAGTTGAATAAGAATCCTAAAAACCAGCCTAAAATCCTAGATAATTTTTAGGATTCTAGACTGGTTTATTTTATATGAACTTAAAAGTTCAACGAACAACTGTAGACAAATTAACTGTCTTTTCGCCTATAAGAAATCATTGCTCCAAGGAACACTCCTACAAAACCAAATAAGATTGTTAGTGATGAGGCAGACTCACCTGTATTTGGTAACATAGTTTGTTCATTGTTACTTATCTTATTCTCTGATTGGTTTGATTCTGAGTGTTGATTTGTAGATAACAATTTAGGTGATGGTGAAATCTCCTCCTCTTTTTTAGCTTTTGTAGGATTATCAAGTGCTAGATTATTGACAGAGAGTCGGAAAGTCATAGCATAAATACTAAAGTGGTTGGTTTCAAAAATGACCTTTCCATCTTTTTGCGTGAATTCAAGAGGATGGAGATTTCCTTCTGGATCTACATAGTAAACATTTTCGACAGACTGATCTGTAGCAAAAGTAACAAGGACTTTTCCTTCAGGTTGAACATATCTGCCATTTGCATCCTTCAATTTGATATCAAATGCTTTATAATTTAATGAAGCAAAACCGCTAACTTTTACTTCCTCTATTTGTACAGTTTTAACATTTTTCAAAACTTCATCTGAAGCTTGAACTTGAACACTTCCTGCTTCATTTTTGAAAATACGTTGTGAACGAGCAAGACCTGAGATAACTTGATTAGAGTTTCCTTCATTTTTACTTTCTCCATTCTCTACTTGCTTATCAGTGGATTTCACTACTGAATCTTCTGCTGCTAATGGTTCTATATAATCTTCTATATCATGAACTGCACTAACTACTGCATTTACTCCGCCCCGATAATCCTCTTTTTCCTCAAGAATAGCAAGTACTGAGTTAACTCCTCCTGTAAACTCAGGGTGCTCTACTATTGGCGCTGATTCTTCACCTACTGTAGATACAAGACCTTCATATTCTGGAAGTTCTATAACGAGTGGTTCACCTTTTACTCCGCCTGTGAAGTCAGTATTCTCTACTCTTGGCGCTACTTCTTCACCTGCTGTAGATACAAGACCCTTGTATTCTGGAAGTTCTGTAACAAGAGACTCGCCTTTTACTCCGCCTGTGAAGTCAGTGTTCTCTACTCTTGGCGCTACTTCTTCACCTGCTGTAGATACAAGACCCTTGTATTCTGGAAGTTCTGTAACAAGAGACTCGCCTTTTACTCCGCCTGTGAAGTCAGTGTTCTCCACTATTGGTGCTACCTCTTCACCTACTGTAGATAGAACACCTTTGTATTCTGGAAGTTCTGTAACAAGAGACTCGCCTTTTACTCCGCCTATAAAGTCAGATACTTCTACTGTCGGCGTCGCTTCTTCACCAGATGTCCCCAAGTCACCTGTATAGTCTTTGATATCATAAATAGCACTCTCTACAGCATTCACTCCACCAGGAATAAATGCTCCATCAAGGTTGACTGTCAAATTGTGCATGCTTTCAATATTACCATCAACTATACCTGTAATTTCCTGACCAGCATCTTTCTTATCTACCGCAAATAAAAGAGTTTTCGAATCATACTGAGTCATAAATACAGCTGTACTTCCATTAGCTAATTGTAAAATAGGTGCTTGGTTTACCAAAACTTCTGAATCAAACTCTAGACCAATAACACCTTTCCTCATTTCAATGATTTGGTTTACCCTTGCTTCTGTTGGAGAAATAAAATCTTTGCTTACAAAATCCCAATTAAATTTCTTATAAGAAAGTGTATAACGATTTTGACCATTCTCGCTATGTTCATATAAAATTCCGTATTCTCCGTTACCCAAGTCTTGTAATGAATTATATGCAAATTCTCCACCTTGAATTAAATGATGTTTTATCCAAGTCAACTCGCCATTCTTTTCAACACGTGCCAAATGAACTAAACCATCTTTTCGTTCGTGGCCTGGTCCAGCAGCATTGCTAAGAAGAATGTACTCTTTCCCATCATGCATCGTATGAATAGCTGACATTTGCACATAGGCATCTTTTACCTCTGGATAACGTTTGATTGTTTTCTCCCAAGTAACTCCCCCATCTTTACTAGTAGCAACCTGAAGATCTCCAGTTAAACCACGCATAAATAGTTTTACATCGCCATTATTCAATTGCAGAACTGTTGCTTCTGTATTTTGTGCACCATTATTATTCATAGTAGATGAATGGATAACTCCATTTCCAACAGGTCTATTATCGTTTGGAGCTTCTCCTGCATGCCAAGTTACACCATGATCATCTGAATAAATAAGACGAGAAGATTGAGAACCCCATAAATGTACAACACTATTTGTTGTATAAGCTGGCACTAAGATACGACCTTTGTGAACTCCAGTACGAAGTACGATTCCTGTTCCTGGACCAGTTCCAAGGAATTTCATCCAGTCTTGACGAATTGCAGGAGTAATATCTTTTGGTGCAGACCATGTTTTACCGTCATCATCACTATAAGACATCCATAAATAACTTGTGTTAGCAACTCTAAATGGATTTTTAGTACTTTGTGCAAAGTAAACATTACCTATTAAAGTCTGCCCTTTATACAAATCACCTTTATCACTATATCCTGGATTTTTAGGATCTACCACAACGTGGTATTCTGTTTTTTGATTTTGTGAATTGTAAACCTCACCATTTTCTCGAATTGTGTAATGACCTTTTTCACCAGATTTATATAAAATTTGATAAGATTTATCTCCTACCTTCTCATACGCTTTTTCTGGTTTATCAGGCATAGCAAACACTGCTTTCCCTTCTGGGAACATATCGTAAACCGAAAAGATTCTCTTAGTTTCTGGATCTTGAACTAATACCATATCAATATTTAAGGGTGACGGAGCAGTTTTATCTCTGGCCTCTGGATTATCACGAAGATTAGAAATTGTTATTCTATCTCCCCATGTCACTCCTCCATCCTGACTTCGACGAACTACCATACCAATATCTCCCCAGTCAGAGAATTGTAAACGTCTTTCATCAGCTCCGCCAATTAATGTTCCTTTATCCGTTTTCAGCAAGGCTGGGATTCGGTAAGTATTAATCCCATCCTTGTTCAATCCACCATTTACACCACTTATAAAAACTTCCTTCTTCTCTGTGATTTTTGCACTTTCTGGCAATTTCACTTCTAAATCTGCTACTTTAAATAATTGACTGCGTTTTCCTACTTCTTCAGGCGTCAAGGCACGATCATATACGGTTAGATTACGAACCTGAAGATTTGATCCCCACATTGTTTGGTTCGCTCTTCTAGTAGCACCAATCTGAATCTTATTAACATCTGGCATATCTTTAATAAAACGACCAGATTTCGTATTCGTTCTAGATAATACACCATTTACATATAGACGAACTTGTCCATTTGGTTGATCTGCTTTCGGTCTTTCCACCGTGAAAGTAACTGAATTCCATTGTCCAGGTTTTACTTTAAGTGGTGCATCTGAGTAACTTCCGTAAAAATGACTTCCATCAGCTCCTCGTGCTTCGACCATTGCAGTACCTTTATTAACAGACATACTGAAATATTCGTCTCTATTCTTATCACTTGATACAGAGAAAAGATTATAGAATTGCGGAGCATTAGTATCTGGTTTAAACTCCATATGAATAGTCGCATTTTGAAGATGTTTCAACTTATCTAAGGCTTCTGCTAAATCAACTCTTTGCCCATTTTCAGCATTCGTAGCAAGGTCTTCTTTTTCAAATACAGTTTTAACATTCTTCAAATCTCTAGCAAAATAATCACGTGGAGGCATAACATTGCTCTCTTCTGATTCTGCTTCATCAGAAGTATTTGTTTCTTCTGGAGTATCTGTTTCCTTTGGAAGTTTTTCACCTTCTACCTCAGTAGCTGTTCCCTCTTTTGGTTTCTTATCATTAGAACCTGCTACATTACCTGGTGTTGTATCTAATTTCCCAGTTGTATTCTTATCTGCATCATCTTTTGGTGCTTCCGTGTCTTTATCTTTCACATAAACAGGATCTTTTGGTTGACCTTCGATATACGAACGTACCCATTCTAATTGTTCTTTTGATAAAACTAAACCACCGCTACGATTATCGATAACTCCATTTTGATGAACTCCAATTAATACACCTTTATCATTGTATAGTCCACCACCAGATGCTCCAGGTTTCGTACCTCCGTAACTAATACCTTCTATTCCAGAACCAAAGTCAGTAGTACCTACTACTTTACTATCTAATACTGGACTTAACTTGTTATCTGGGAAACCATAAACCGAAACTGTATTGCCTTCTGAAACTTTTGCAGATTGCTTCACAACTTCTACAGGAGTTACTCCTTTTACTGCCTCTTTTAATCGAACAAGAGCTAAGTCATTTTTAAAGCCAAAAACAGACTCTGCTTTGTTCCAATAAGCAATTTCTTCATCAGAAAAATTGATAGAAGTTCCATTTGGTAACGTAGCCTTATAAACTGTATTCTCTTTCCCTGACTTTGTAACAACCTTAGAGCCATTAACTGTTAAAAAGTTGTGTGCCACAGTTAATAACAAATTAGGGGCAATTAGGGTTGCTGAACCTGTTCCATCAGGTGTTAAGATATGTGTAGTGGCTTGGAAATTTTGTTCTCCATTTGGTGCATTTTTTACTATTTCACTTGGTTTTGGTAAGTTTGCAGTTCCACTTAAATCAACTTTCCCAACCTCCGTACGAGCAAAATCAGTTTTTGGAGCTACTGAGTCTAACACAGCTTTAATAACCGTATTTCCTAGAGCTACTTTACTTACATAATCACCAGACCAACTAGTATCTGTAACTAACTTGTTGATAGGAAGATTATTATAAGACACTATCTTAGCATTCGGAGAATCACCTACTAATCGATTAAAGTCTGAATCTTGTCGTAAATTAAATACGATTGGTGAGTCAACTTCTCCTGTTTGCACTACCTTGTCTGCAATCAAGCGATTGCCCTTCACATCTTCCAGACGAAGAAGAACTCGACCTTTTTCAACTCCACTTAATAAGGTTGCTTGGCCTCTATCATTGAAACGGTAGCGCGCACCATCAATTTCTTTTTCAACATTCTTTAGAGCTTTATGATTTTCGTCATAATAGTAACGAGTCGTTCCATCTAGATACCATCCCGTGATTGCATATCTATCCACCATCGAACGAATCCACTCTTTATGCTTTTCCGTAAAGATAGTACCACCACCGATACGATTGGCTTCTACTTCACTAGCAGTATTTGTTCCGTGTTGATGGATACCAATCACTTCTCCTTTATCATTAAATAAAGGAGCACCTGAAAAACCACCTAAAGCAGACGTATGGTAAGTAACAGCACCATTTTCTTTATTAAGAGTACTTACTTTCCCTTCCACTTCATAAGGTTTTCCATCTTTTAGTCGATTTCTGTTTTCTACACTTAGATTAGAAGTTGTGAAGTCATTAGGATAGCCAACCATTCGAATCGAATCACCTGTGGCTACCTCAGTCTTACTTAGCTCTCTTGGCGAATCCTCTCCATTGGTCATAGCTTCGACAGTTTTCTTAGTTACAACAACTGCCAGGTCATTACTATAAGACCTTCCAAAATCCTTTTCATTATAAGCATGAATAGCACCTTTATCTACAGCTTCAGTACTACCTGACGTAGGAACTTTATTTACTTTCTCCGTATCCGAATTCATCACGACATAACTTTTTGCAGAATCGCCGCCACGTAAAACCGCAGATTTATCCTCTTGCTTCTTATCATAATAATTATGAGCAACAGTCACCATCACATTTGGTGCAACAAAAACTCCACTACCTGATGCCGTTTGTTGACCACTATTTCCACTGTCATAGGTGGTATAGGTCATTGCTACACCATTAGCAGCCTCACTATGAACTCCCACATCTTTTATATCGTTACCACCCTGAATAACATCAGCATAAGCAATTCCACTGCCAATAACTGGTAATTCTGGTGCAGCTAAGCCAAGAACTGCGGATAATGTCAAGCAACCAACCAAACCATAAGCTTTGGATTTACGGAATTTTCCTAAACCTTTTAAACGTATAAACATATATTACCTCACTTTAACTTTCAAAGTTAATTTGTTCATTAGAATTCCAAACAACTTAATGAGTCCTGCAGCTTCATCCTCCTTCCTACTACACGACTCTCAATATATAATCTATTTTTAATATATATTATTT
The DNA here is from genome assembly GCF_002871495.1 of Streptococcus sp. UMB0029. Taxonomy (GTDB): domain Bacteria; phylum Bacillota; class Bacilli; order Lactobacillales; family Streptococcaceae; genus Streptococcus. The sequence continues at coordinate 17,373 of NZ_PNGD01000013.1, read as the reverse complement.
CTTTAAGTTTTAGACTTACTCTTACAGTATAACACAAGCTGGAATTGCTTTCAATTATAGGATATAATCTTCATTCATCAAATTATTTTAAAACATAAAAAGAATAGCATTTTGAAATACAGAAATATATAACTTGATATATATTCTGACTTGTAGAGAAATTAAAATTGGATAACTATTAGTAACTTCACATACAATTCTAGCCATAAAATAAACAATAATTTGTAAATAAGTAAAAACTCCTCCTATAGTTTCTAGTGAATTTTTATTTTTCACTATCTGCTAGAAGGGGAATATATCAGAAAGCTACTGGACTCTCGCATTCATCACTTCACATATTTAAAAGGAATCTCACTACCACAGAGCCAGTTGTAAACTTGGTCATTGACAAAAACATTCATGGCTTCGTGAGCATACTCAGGCATGATGCGATAGGCCTTATCACATGTCAGACGATTGTAAATCGCAAACTGGGTAATAGGATAGCAAACATCGTCGTCCAAGCCCGTAATCATCTTGACCTCACCCTTGATACGATGAGCAAGATTTTTCACATCGATATAGGCAAGGGTCGCCATGATATCTTCCTCAGTTTCATGGAAAGGATCGTGAAACTTGAAATATCGGAAAAATTCGTCGTAGGCCTCACTGGTATTGCCAATCTCAAGCACTCGTCTGAAGTCTGACAGGAAGGGATAGATGGCAACTGTTTTCTGAATCCGTGGATTGAGCGCTGCCGCTACCAAGGCTAGAGCGCCACCTTGTGAGGCACCATAGCTAGAAAGTCGCTTCTCATCAATCTCAGGTAGACTAGCAATAATTTCAACCAACTGGTAAATATCCAGATAAACATCCTTATAAAAGAGATGATCCCGACCTTCCACAGCACCACGGATAATATGCCCCTTAACTGTATTTCCTAGAGGAGAACGCATTCCGTCTTGCGAATAGCCCGACTGGCCCCGCACATCCATGGAAACAACACCGTAACCAGCCACAGTATAGGCCAGCATGTCAGTCCAGTCCCAGCCACGTCCCATATAACCATGGAAATGGAAGATTAGAGGAACCTTCTCCTCACTCTTTGGAAGAACGACGCGTGCATATACCTTGCCTGCATTAGTTCCTTCAAAAGTGAGCTCAAAGCACTTGACTTGGGGAATATGGAAATCTCTTTCCTCTAACTGATAGGCTGGAAGAGTGGAGACTTTTTTCACTTCCTCATCCCAGAAAACATCAAAGTCTTCTGGCACCTCATCCCTGCCTAGATAGGTCTTGATTTCTTCTAACAAAGCTGGATTTTTCATAGCATGTTCCTTTTATTCTGTAATCGTTATCACAACTGTAGCACATATAAGAAATCAACGCAAGAAAGAAAAGCAAATAGAAAGTGGTTTTAGATTCTTTATTTTTGGGATGATGAACTGAAAGTAGTTTCAAAAACAAAAAAGAGCATCCCAGCTCTTTCTTCTTATATCCAATCTTATTTTGTTGCTTCTTTCTTTTGGAAAGTGGTTTGGTAATTTACTTTAATCGTTACTGTCATCTGAGAGTCCTCGTTTCTTTTTGATGATTCTAGTATAAGGGCCAAACCTGAAAGCTAGCTTAATACTCTTCGAAAATCAAATTCAAACCACGTCAGCGTCGCCTTACCGTACTCAAGTACAGCTTGCGGCTAGCTTCCTAGTTTGCTCTTTGATTTTCATTGAGTATAAGATTTCCTTAGAGAAAACTTAATCTAGATGTTCTTTCTTCTCCAAATGAAGGGCAATCATGCGCCATTCCGGATCCTCTTGCCAGCCTTCTATCGAACTAATGTAGCTAGCAACCTTTCTGGCTTCTTCTAAAATCGGAAAATCTTCGATAATATCAGCTACTTGGAACTCTGGGAGACCTGACTGTCTGGTTCCAAAAATCTCACCCGATCCGCGCATTTTCAAATCTTCCTCCGCAAGGACAAATCCATTAGTGGTTTCTGTCATGATGCGCATGCGATCTTTCCCAGAATCAGTCTTGGGATTGGCAAAGAGAACAGCATAGGATTGCTTATCTCCCCGACCGACACGACCTCTAAGCTGGTGAAGTTGGCTGAGCCCGAACCGATCGGCATCCATGATAATCATGACGGTCGCATTGGGAACATTGACCCCGACCTCGATAACTGTCGTCGAAACCAGAATATCCGTTTTTCTCTCTTTGAACTCCTGCATAATCTGGTCTTTTTCGTCACTCTTCATCTTACCGTGTAGAAGAGCCACTTCTGCCTTGCCTGCAAAATGAACTGTCAACTCCTCAGATAAGGCAATAGCATTTTTCAAGTCCAGAGCTTCTGATTCTTCAATCAAGGGAGAAATAACATAGGCTTGGGAACCTTTTTGGATTTCCCCCTCTAACCAAGTCAAGACCTGAGGCAGTTGCTCATGTTTGATCCAGCGCGTCACAATAGGCTTCCGCCCTGCTGGCATCTGGTCAATAATGGAAACATCCATATCGCCAAAGGCTGTGATAGCAAGCGTTCGTGGAATAGGAGTCGCCGTCATCATGAGAACATCTGGATTGTCCCCTTTTTCCCGTAAAATACGCCTTTGCCCCACACCAAAACGGTGCTGCTCATCGATGATAATCAAGCCAAGACGAGCATAATCCACCCCATCCTGTATCAGAGCATGGGTTCCGATAATCAAATCAGCCTCACCCTTGGCAATGGTCTCCAAAACTTCTCTTTTTTCTGCAGCTTTTAAGGAACCTGTCAAGAGAGCCAGTTTCAAATCTGGAAAAAGGCTCTTCAAACTCTCAAAATGTTGCTCTGCTAGGATTTCTGTTGGTACCATGAGGGCTGATTGATAGCCAGCTGTCACTGCCGCAAACATGGCCAAGCCAGCGACTACCGTTTTTCCACTCCCCACATCCCCTTGCAGGAGACGATTCATGTGGTGGTTGGACTTCATGTCTGTCAAAATTTCCTGCAAACTCTTTTCCTGAGCTTGGGTCAGGGCAAAAGGCAGACTTTCTTTAACAGCCGCAACTTTTTCCTGAGACCAATCCAGAACCAGACCACTTCCCTGAACTCTATTTTCAGACTTAAGCGTCTGCAATTGCATTTGGAAATAAAAGAGCTCCTCAAACTTGATACGGCGAAGAGCCTGCTTGTATTCTGCCAAATCCTTGGGGAAATGCATGGCGCGGACTACCTGACAACGGGACATGAGTTTGTATTTGTCCAGCAAAGACTGGGGCAGATTTTCCTCTATCAAGAGGTCCAGTCCCTGATCAAAGGCCATCTTGATAACCTTGACCAGACTGGCCTGACTGATTCCCTGAGCCAGACGATAGACAGGCTGGAGATCATCCTCTACCTGAGCCAGAACCTTCATCCCTGTCAGACTAGCCTTGGCACGGTCCCATTTTCCAAAAACAGCAAGGGTTGCTCCCAACTCTATCTTATCAGCTAGATAAGGCTGGTTAAAGAAATTCACCGCAAAAACAACTTCTCCCTGTTTGAGGCTAAAACGCAGGCGATTACGCTTGAAACCATAATACTGGACACTGGCAGGAGTCACGACTTGACCAGACAGAACAGCCTTTTCTCCGTCCTCCAACTCCAGCACCTGCTTGGTTTTGAAGTCTTCATAACGGAAAGGAAAGTAGAGCAAGAGGTCTTGCAAGTTTTCAATTCCTAGTTTGGTGTATTTCTCTGCTGACTTTGGTCCCACACCAGGTAAGACATGCAAGGGTTGGTGTAGATTCATGCTCCACTCCTTTCTTTTTTAATAATATTCTCTCGGAATGCGATCGCTGAGGAGACAAACCACCTCATAGTTAATGGTTCCGCGGTAGGTTGCTACCTGAGTAGCTGTGATTTCCTTGCCTCCGTTAGAACCAATTAAGGTTACCTTAGTTCCGAGTGGGTAAACCTTAGGCAGACGAATAGTGATTTGGTCCATAGAAACCCGTCCGACGATTGGGCATGCTTGCCCATCTACCAAGACAGTGAAATTCTGCATGTCACGTGTCCAACCATCCGCATAGCCGATTGGTACGGTCGCGATGACTTGCTCGCTATCTGCCTGATAGGTGGCTCCGTAGCCCATGCAAGCTCCAGCTGGAACTGTCTTGACATGGACTAGAGCGGACTCCAAGGTCAAGGCTGGTGTCAAATCATAGGGCAAGTCCAAGACCTCTCCACTAGGATTGAGGCCATACATGGCATCTCCCATACGGACCGCGTTAAAAATAGTCTCTGCATGCCAAAGAGTCGTTGCCGAATTACTGGCATGAACCAAGTCTGGAAGACCTTTCATACTGGCCAAAATAGTTTTAAACCGTTCTAATTGCTCATTAAAGTAGTCATCTGATTCCTCATCAGCAGTAGCAAAGTGGGTAAAAATCCCTTCAACACGAGCACCGTGTTGCTTGAGCAAGTCTTGAACCTGATCAGCCTCACTGGCATCTCTAAAACCAATCCGTCCCATTCCTGAATCAATCTTGAGGTGGACTGTCAATCCTGCTAGGTCTTCCTCCCTAGATAAGAGTGCTTGAATCCACTCCAGTCCAGCCACTGTCAAGGTGATGTCATATTCTTTAGCTAGAGCAACAGCTTCGATGTCAGAAACTCCTAAAATAAGGATTTTCTTGCTGAGTCCAGCTTGTCTGAGTTCAATGGCCTCATCGATATTCGAAACGCAAAAACCATCAACATCATCTTGAATAGCCGTCGCAACAGCAACAGCCCCATGCCCATAGGCATTGGCCTTGACCACCGCCCACTTGAGCGTTTCTTGAGGGATATGAGCCCCCATTTGCTGAATATTTTGTCGAATAGCTCCCAGATGAATCAGAGCCTTGGTTGGTCTATGTGGACTAGCTTTCATGATTTTCCTCCAAAATGACACTGGCTGTCACAAACTGATCTGTATGGCTGATAGATAGCCAAATCTTTCCTGAAAATGGTGACTGACTAAAATAAGGCGCCCCACGTTCATTGTTCAAGATTTCCAAATCCTGAAAAGCGAGCTTTCCAATACCAGTTCCCATAGCCTTGGAAAAGGCCTCCTTAGCCGACCAGCGACCAGCCAAATATTCTATTTGCCTGCGCCCTTTGAGACTGGTGAAGCGTTCCATTTCCTTAGCGGTCAGCACGCGCTTAGCAAATCCTTCATGTCGTGTAACTGCGCTTTCTATCGAAGCCAATTCTTCGATATCAATTCCGTGTCCAACTATCATTCTCATCAAAAGGAGTTGAGATTCCCCAACTCCATCCTTTTCACTTATTTTGTCAAGGTAGCATAAATCTCTTCTACCAAAGCCTCTGTATTTTCCCAACCTAAGCAAGGGTCGGTAATAGAGCAACCAAAGATCTCTGGTTGATTTTGACGACCATCTGCCAAGTAAGATTCAATCATAAAACCTCGAACCGTCTTTTTGATTTTCTCATTCCAATCACGATTTTGCAAGGTCTTACGAACCACTCGAATCTGCTCCATATATTGCTTGCCTGAGTTATCATGGTTGGTGTCAATGAGAATAAAAGGATTTTCAAGCCCCATTGTTTCATAGCGTTCAATGGCATTTAGCAAGGTTTCATAGTAAAAGTTAGGCTCATTTTTCCCATATTCATTAACTGCACCACGAAGGATGACATGGGCCAAGGGATTTCCTGAAGTCTCAACTTCTTGACCATGGAAGAGGAAGGTCTGTTTGTTCTGAGCGGCATAGATGCCATTAAACATGACACTCAGATTTCCAGAGGTTGGATTTTTCATCCCTACTGGTGCATCAATTCCTGAAGCTACAAAACGGTGCTCTTGGTCTTCCACAGAACGAGCCCCCACAGCATGGTAGCTGACCAAATCATCTACCAAGACCAGATTTGACGGATAAAGCATCTCATCAGCTGTCGTCAAACCAGTCTCCGTAATCACGCGGTAGTGCAACTGGCGCACAGCCTGCAAGCCATTAATCAGGCTTGGAGCCTTAGAAGTATCTGGTTGGTGTACCAAGCCTTTATAGCCGTCTCCGTTGGTGCGAGGTTTAGCAGTATAAACCCGCATAACCATGAAAATCTTGTCCGCCACCTTCTTTTGCAAGGCAGATAAACGGCGGGCATATTCCAAGACAGCCTCTTCATTGTCAGAAGAGCAAGGACCAATCACCAAAAGAATTCTGTCATCTTCTCCTGAAATGATGTCTGCCAATTCTCTGTCACGACGCTCCTTTAGTCGCAAGGCTTCCGCAGACAATCGGGTTTCTGCTTTGATTGCTTCAATATCGATTTCTTGACCTTTTTCAATAAATGCCATCTTATTCTCCTAGCGTTTGGTAGATTTCTCTGACAAGGGCTTCCGTATTTTCCCAGCCAAGGCAAGGGTCTGTGATAGACTTGCCAAATACTTCTGGTTCGTTTTGACGGCCGTCTTCTAGATAAGACTCAATCATAAAGCCACGAACATACTGCTTGATTTTTTCATTCCAATCACGGTTAATCAAGGTCTGACGGACAATTCGAATTTGGTCCATATGTTTCTTGCCAGAGTTGTCATGATTGGTGTCCACAATGATAAAGGGGTGTTCCAAGCCCATTTTCTCATACTGGGCAATAGTATCCATCAAATTATCATAGTAGTAGTTAGGAATATTCTTACCATACTCATTGGTCGCTCCACGGAGAATGGCGTGCGAAAGCGGATTCCCAGTTGTTTCCACTTCTTTTCCTAGGAAAAGGAAGCTTTGTTTGTTTTGAGCAGCATAAATCCCATTAAACATAACATTGAGATTTCCTGAGGTCGGATTTTTAAACCCAGTCGCAAAATCTGCCCCACTTGCCACAAAGCGGTGTTGCTGGTCTTCAACTGAACGAGCACCAACCGCCATATAAGAAATCAAATCATCCACAAGTGGAAGATTTTCAGGATAAAGCATTTCATCAGCTGTTGTCATGCCTGTTTCTGTGATAACACGATAGTGAAGATGGCGAACAGCTTTGATTCCGTTGATGAGGCTAGGGGCTTCTGTCGCGTTAGGCTGGTGAATCAAGCCCTTATAGCCATCCCCGTTGGTACGGGGTTTGGCAGTATAAACACGCATAACCATAAAGATACGGTCTGCTACTTTTTCTTGTAGAGCTGCCAAACGCTTAGCGTATTCAAGAACAGCTTCTTCATTGTCAGATGAGCATGGACCGATTACCAAGAGAATCCGTTGGTCTTCTCCACGTATAATGGCTTCTAGCTCTTGATCACGCTGTGATTTTCTCTCCAAAGCTTGGCCTTCTAATTTTGATAAGGCACGAACTTCTTCAATATTAATTTTAGGACTTTTTGCTGTAAATACCATAACTCATCTCCTTATAAAGCAAACGGATACCAAGTAAAAATTTACTTTTCACAAGGTATCCGCCTCTAAACTATCTCATTTTATTTTCTTTTACCGTGACAGTTTTTAAACTTCTTACCAGAACCACATGGGCAAAGTTCATTCCGTCCAATCTGGCTCAAATCCAAATCTTCAGGCATATTTGCTTGGTGGGCAGCGATATTGCGAGTCGCTGTTGTACTGATATGGTGTTCTGCTTGTGGTCTTTCTTGTTCATGAATTTGTGCTTTCATCATCAAACGTGTCACATCAAACTCAATCGAACCAATCATATCATTAAACATACGGAAACCTTCTGCCTGATACTCAACAACAGGGTTGTTCTGAGCATAGCCACGAAGTCCAACTGCGTTACGCAATTGATCAAGAGCATCGATATGATCTGTCCACTTGTTATCTACCACTCGTAGAATCAAAACTTTTTGGAATTCTTTGACTGCTTCTTCATCACGTAGTTTTGAAACCTGACTATCGTAAACTTGCAAGGCACGTTGGAAGAGCTCTTCCTTAATAGCCTGATCAGACAAACCTAACAAGTCTTCCATCGTAATAGAATCTTCAGGAAGCAAGTTATACTTAGCAAAGTTCAAAATAGCTTCTAATTTTTCGTCCTGTTTTGAACGCGCATGACCATCAACGACACGACCAATCGTACGTTTAATCATAGCCTGAATTTCAGGTGCCAAGTCACGATCTGCAGTGATGACATCATAACGTTGAGCATAGATAATCTCACGTTGTTCACGCATGACATCATCGTATTGAAGGACTTGTTTACGGGTATCGTAGTTATTTCCTTCGACACGTTTTTGTGCTGCTTCAACCTGACGCGTCAACATACGAGACTCAATCGCCTCTTCAGACATGTTGAGACGTTCAAAAATTCCTTTCAAGCGTTCAGAACCAAAACGTTTCATCAAATCATCTTCAAGAGATAGGTAGAATTGTGACTCACCTGGGTCTCCTTGACGACCTGAACGTCCACGAAGCTGGTTATCGATACGACGGCTTTCATGACGTTCTGTACCAATCACACAAAGTCCACCTAATTCGCGAACCCCTTCACCAAGCTTGATGTCAGTACCACGACCGGCCATGTTAGTCGCAATGGTAACAGCACCACGTTGACCAGCATTCATGATGATTTGAGCTTCTTTATAGTGGTTTTTAGCGTTCAAGACTTCGTGAGGAACGCCAGCTGCGACCAATTTCTTAGAAATGTAATCACTAGTTTCAACCGCTACTGTACCAACCAAGACAGGTTGACCTTTTTGGTAACGAGCCTTAACGTCTTCGACAACCGCCTTAAACTTAGCTTCAATGCTTGCATATAGAAGATCTGAGTGGTCAATACGTTGAACAGGACGGTTGGTTGGGATTGGAATAACACGAATGTTGTAAATTTCACGGAATTCTTCTTCCTCAGTCTTACCTGTACCCGTCATACCAGACAATTTCTTGTACATACGGAAAAGGTTTTGGTAAGTGATTGAGGCAGATGTCTTGGTTTCATCCTGGATTGGCACACCTTCTTTGGCTTCAATGGCTTGGTGCAAGCCATCAGAATAACGACGACCTTCCATGGTACGACCTGTAAATTGGTCAACGATCAAGATTTCTTGCTCTTCGCTCACCACATAGTCAATATCAAGAAGCATAATGTAGTTGGCACGAAGGGCGTTATCGATAAAGTGAGTAAGAGCTACGTTTTCGATGTCATAGAGGTTTTCAAGTTTGAAGTAGCTTTCAGCCTTGTCAATCCCTGAATCAGACAAACCAATAGTCTTAGACTGCACATCGATGATGTAGTCGTCTTTGTCCAAAGATTTTACATAGTGGTCTGCCATGTGGTAGAGCTGACTTGTTTCAACCGCATTAGCACCTGATACGATCAAAGGTGTACGGGCTTCGTCAATCAAGATAGAGTCAACCTCATCGACCAAGGCATAGTTAAGCGGACGTTGTACCATGTTTTCAGCGCGAACGACCATGTTATCACGAAGGTAGTCAAATCCGATTTCTGAGTTAGTTGAGTAAGTAATATCACACTCATAGGCTTCTTTTTTCTCCATTGGAGATTTGGCAGCCAAGTTGATTCCTACTGACAAACCAAGCCAAGAGTACAATTCACCCATCTCAGTCGCGTCACGTTCTGATAGGTATTCATTGACCGTAACTACGTGAACACCTTTACCTGAAAGAGCATTGAGGTATACTGGCATGGTCGCAGTCAAGGTTTTCCCTTCCCCTGTACGCATTTCTGGCACGTCACCATGGTGAAGAACGATTCCCCCCATGACCTGAACCTTATAAGGGAAGAGACCTAGGACACGTTTAGCACCCTCACGGACAACCGCAAATGCTTCATAAAGCAATGAATCCAGTGATTCTCCATTTTGATAACGTTCTTTAAATTCAACTGTTTTTGCTTTTAGTTGGTCATCTGTCAAAGCAGCCATTTGGTCTTCGTATTTGAAAACCTTGTCAGCCATCTTTTCCAGACGACGGATTTCTCCTTTATCATTTTCGATAATTGTTTTTAAAATATTAGCCATGTTTTTCCTTACTTTAAATTCCGAATATTTTAGAATGTTCTTTTAATTTTAGCACAATTAATGATTATTTTCAAGGAAGAATCCCCATTTTGAAAAGGAAAAAGAGGCTAGTTTCCAAGCTAACCTCTCTGACTTTTATGATGCTTTAATTGCCAAAAATCGGCAAAATCGCAAATAGAATAAATAGATTTATCCAAAGAGAAAAACAGCAGATCAATCCAAAAACAAAGAGACTGACTTTCTTGGACAGCAAGGCCATCAAAATAGACAGAATTCCAAAAACTAGTAAAACTTTCTGCATGATTAAGAGATTGATAGATATTCCCAGAACTGGTTTATCCCAAGGAACAAAGAAGAAAGCAATCCAGATCAACAGAACTAATCCAATATAGACCTTAGAATAGCGTGTAATAAATGATTTTAGATGTGTCATAAACTACCTCCTATCAATAAAAACCATATAAATCAATATCTTCCACCCTTAGACTTTCCCAACTCCTTTCTTAGTCTAAGCATTTTTTTGAAGAAGATATAGATTAACCTATTCATACCAATAGCTAGCAGAATAAAAAGAAACCAAATGCCCATAACTTGATATCTGTCACATTTCTCAAGACGATATTGAAAAATAGAACTGAAATAACTGTCCAAGCAAGGCTAAAAAGAGCATAGAGAGGGATGTAAAACCAGTAAAAATAGTAAAAAATTGGGAAAAATTTACTATTTCTGTTAGCCTTTTCAATCCAGTTATCAAAATAAAAGTAAGGTGCTAAAAGTAAGAATTTAAAAAAATGTTCCAGCACGACACCTCTTTTTGATAGCGCTTTCTTTACCTTCATTCTATCAAAAAAATCTGGAAATGTCATTCCAGATTCTGCTTTGTTATTTACGTTTTCTTGCAATGAGATGGATTGGTGTTCCTTCAAAGACAAAGGCCTTACGGATTTGATTTTCCAAGAAACGCAGGTAAGAAAAGTGCATGAGTTCTTCTTCGTTGACAAAGATAACAAAGGTTGGTGGTTTGGTTGCCACTTGGGTCGCGTAGAAAATCTTAAGGCGTTTCCCTTTGTCTGTTGGTGTTGGGTTGATAGCAATAGCATCCATAATCACATCGTTCAAGACAGCTGATGGGATACGTGTGTTTTGACTTTCGCTGATTTGCTTGATCATCTCAGGAAGTTTGTGGAGACGTTGCTTGGTCAAAGCTGATACAAAGATAATCGGTGCGTAAGGTAGGTATTGGAACTGCTCACGGATATCTTCTTCCCAGTTTTTCATAGTGTGGTTATCTTTTTCAAGTGTGTCCCACTTGTTGACCACGATAATCATCCCTTTGCCAGCTTCATGAGCAAATCCTGCGATACGCTTATCGTATTCACGAATGCCTTCTTCCGCATTGATGACCATTAAGACCACATCTGAACGGTCAATAGCACGCATGGCACGCATGACAGAGTATTTCTCTGTATTTTCATAAACCTTACCAGACTTACGCATACCAGCCGTATCAATCATGGTAAACTCTTGACCATCTGTATCTGTAAAGTGGGTATCAATGGCGTCACGCGTTGTTCCAGCAACTGGACTAGCAATGACACGGTCTTCTCCCAAGATAGCATTGATCAAGCTTGATTTTCCGACGTTGGGACGACCAATCAAGCTAAACTTAATCACATCTGGATTTTCTTCTTCATATTCATTTGGAAGATTTTCTACGATGGCATCTAGCACATCCCCTGTACCGATACCATGGACAGATGAGATAGGCAGTGGTTCGCCCAAACCGAGTGCATAGAAATCATAGATATCATTTCGCATCTCAGGGTTGTCAACCTTGTTAACTGCGAGGATAACTGGTTTGTGGGTCTTATAAAGCTTACGGGCTACGTATTCGTCTGCATCGGTAATTCCTTCCTTACCAGACACGACAAAAACAATAACATCTGCTTCTTCCATGGCAATTTCTGCCTGATGCTTGATTTGTTCCATGAAAGGAGCATCGACATCATCGATTCCTCCTGTATCAATCATACTAAAAGAGCGATTGAGCCACTCACCCGTTGCATAGATACGGTCACGTGTCACTCCTTCAACATCTTCTACAATGGAGATTCGCTCACCAGCGATCCGATTAAATAGGGTTGATTTCCCAACATTGGGACGTCCTACAATGGCAATAGTTGGTAGGGCCATAATTTCTCACTTTCTACAATAACTTCTTCTGTTCAAGATTTTTTCTAGTTGAGCTTGGTTCAGCTTGTCCAAACTGTTCTGCTAGGCGCTGACTCCAGCTTGTAGTCGCACGCGCCCCAGCATAGTCAGCCTGTACACGGTCATAAGCTTGGATTGCCTCAGTTGACTGTTCTTGGTATTCTTCCTCAAAGATAACATTCTCTAGTGGCAGTCTTGGTTTCACATCATGATGTTGATTTGGCACACCCAGTGCCATCCCAAAGACAGGATAGGTGTAGTCAGGCAGGTTAAAAAGCTCTGCCACTTCTTCTGACTTGTAACGCACCAAACCGATAATCACACCACCATAGCCCAAGCTTTCAGCTGCCAACAAGGCATTTTGACCAGCAAGAGCCGCATCGACCGAACTAATCAAGATACCTTCCACCCCTTGGGGTTGGAATGAATCCGTATGAAGTCGTGCTCCCTTTTCTGCTCGGTTCAAATCTCCGACAAAGAGAAGAAAAACAGCAGACTGGCGAATGGCTTCTTGAGGCACCAATTCATACAAGGCATCTTTCTTCTCTTGACTTCGTACCACAATCACAGAGTAGGATTGGAAATTCTTCCAAGACGAGGCCATTTGGGCTGCTGTCAAGATTTCAGTCAAGTCTTCCTGAGGAAGGGCTTGCTCTTTAAACCTGCGTACTGAAATATGAGCCTTCATTAATTTGATTGTTTCTGTCATCGACGGTTTACTCCTTCTAAACGAGTCTCCTCAGCCAAATAACGGATGCGTTCCATGACCCGTCTGGCTTCCCAGGTTTCGTCATTTCCATGTTTCCCTTTCGCAAAATGCTTCTCCAAATCTTCAAAGTTGAAGTTGGAGGTGAAAAAGGTAGGTAAATCTTCCTGCATCCGATATTGGAGAATGACCTGCAGGATTTCGTCACGCACCCAAGCTGTTGATTGCTCGGCACCAATATCATCTAAAATCAGGACTTCAGAAAGCTTAAGCTCATCTACCAAGGTCTTAACATTGCCATCACTAATAGCATTTTTGACATCAATGACAAAACTAGGATAGTGGAGGAGAGTGGAGGAGACACCACGTTTTTCTGATAAATCATGGGCTAGGGCAGCTACCATGAAACTTTTACCCACACCAAAGTCTCCATACAAGTAAAGACCTTTTCGAATAGCTGGATATTGCTCCACGAAGGCTAATAACTTTTCAAAAACTGGCAAGCGCCCCAAATCATCCAAATCTACTTGAGCCAAACTAGCTTTCTTGAGACTGGCTGGCAGATTGATTAACTTGAGACGGTTCTTAATAGCCGCTTCTTTTTCCGCTGCGATTAGTTCAGGAGTTTCTTCGTAAGAAACATCCGCATAACCATGATTCATAACCAAAATAGGCTTGTAGCCTTTGGCAATATAATCCGTATCTCCACGGAGAAATTTGTCACGCTCGGTGATGTACTGATTAAACTTGGAGATACTGCGATTTAATTCCTCTGGAGTCAGGGATTCTTGCTGGATAAAGGCCGCAACATCGGGGTCCTTCATGATTTTCTGGACCAAATCTTGATAATGAAAACGGCTAGGTTGACGCTTGAGTACGTCTCCGACACTTTCCATCTAATCTCCTCCTTTTTCTAATCGAGCTAATAGTTCTTGTTTCTTACGTTCTAGTTCCAGACGAGTTTCCTCGCTGGTTTCATTCTTATAATCTGGGTTACTCCACTTGGGTACATTGGACTTGGTAGGACTGGGTTTACTAGCCTTTTGAGCCTGGCTCTTCTGACCACGCTCACGAATGCGAAGAACTGCCTCTTCTGCTGAATGAATCTTTTGATAGGCATAGTCATTGGCTACCTTCATGGCATATTTCTCATTGATATTTGCCGAATCCACCTTATTAAAGGTCAATAAGAGAATGATATTGATGACTTCGTCCAGCAAGCCCAAGCCAGCCATCTGTTGCAAGAGGTCTCTTTCTGTTTGGGTAATGGTTCCCTTGCGTGTTTGCTTGATTTCTGCTAAGAACTGCAGGGCAGTCTTGCTTTTAGCTTCTTTGATAATGGTTGCTTCCTTAGGACTAAAGTCAGAGGAAACAGGTTTTTGAGCAATTTTTTCCCGCATGCGTTTGGTTGAAATAACCTGGGAAACAGCTGTTGACTTAGCCAACTGATAGGTCTCAAACCAAGTCCACTTCTTCTCCTCAGCAATGGCAAAGAGGTTTAAGACATCGGACTGCTCATCTGCAAAACGAAGCCCATCTCGAGCCATAAGCTGATGAAAATGATCCAAGTCAAAATCATTGGCCACTTTCTTCTTGGGGATAAGGTCTTCTCCACTTCCTAGTTCTGGCAAATCTGGAAAGACTTGATTGAGTGAGACAGGTATTTCTTGACCTTCAGCACTCTCAACTTTCAAATCCTCCACAGCCGCGTCGCCAATCTTCTTCTCCAAAAGTCTACGATAAACAGGATGCTCCAAGAAGTCCTGACTCGAAAGGGGAGCATGGAGGGCTAACTGATAAACCTCCCCCTTTTGATAGAGGGTCAAGAGATTGAAAGCAGATAGGATTTTCAGGGATTTTATCAGTCTATCCATCCCAAAGTTAAGATGGTTAAGAATACTTGAAAAGAGGTATTCCTTTCTCCCGTTATCCCAAAAACTGATCGTATAAAGATAAAGGCTCAGTGCCTCCTGACCGATAATCGGGAGGTAACACTGCACCAGAGATGAGGTATCTTGCGACACCCGATTATTCTCTAAATAAGAAAAACGGTCAATTGGCTTCATTTATCTTTCCTTTTTCTTTTTAGAGGACTGGGTAATTTGTTGGAGCAGGCTCTCTAACTCACTGACATCCTTAAAACTACGATAGACACTGGCAAAACGTACATAGGTAATCTCATCCAACTCAGCCAACTCCTCCATGACGAGTGAACCAATGTCCTCACTTTGAATTTCATTTTCATTTCGACCACGGAGTTTCTGTTCGATACGATTGACTACCATGTTGATTTCATCACTTGACACAGGACGTTTCTGGGCTGAGCGGATAATCCCATTAAAGATTTTATCTCTGGAGAATTGTTCCCGTGTGCCATCTTTTTTAACAACCACTAAGGTTCTTTCTTCTACCCGTTCGTAGGTTGTAAAACGGTGTTGGCATTCATCACACTCACGTCTTCTACGAATGGTGTTCCCTTCTTCTGCTTGGCGACTATCGATGACACTAGACTTTGTAGATTCACATTTTGGACAACGCATCCTTTCCCTCCTTGTCGTTTTTCTTTTCATTATACCATTTTTTAAGTAATTCCCAAAACAATTCTTATTTTTGCTTGACAAGTTTTTTGTTTTGTTGTATTATTTGATTAGAACAAAAAAACATGCCAGAAAGGAGTACCCAATGTCCTGGATATTTGATAACAAAAAACCCATCTATTTACAGATTATGGAGAGAATCAAACTACAGATTGTTTCCCATACTCTCGAACCCAATCAGCAACTTCCAACCGTGAGAGAGTTTGCTGCCGAGGCCGGTGTCAACCCAAACACCATCCAAAGAGCCCTGTCAGAACTCGAACGTGAGGGATTTGTCTACAGCAAGCGCACCACTGGACGTTTCGTGACAGAAAATCAGGAACTGATCGCCCAATCGCGCAGACAGCTATCAGAAGAAGAATTAGAACACTTTATTTCTTCCATGACCCATTTTGGCTATGAAAAAGAAGAACTACCTGGCGTAGTTGCCGATCATATTAAAGGAGTTTAAACCTATGGCATTACTAGCATTTGAAAATGTATCCAAATCTTATGGAGCAACACCAGCCCTTGAAAATGTTTCTCTTGACATTCCAGCGGGAAAAATTGTTGGTCTCCTTGGCCCAAACGGATCAGGAAAAACAACCCTGATTAAACTAATCAATGGCCTCTTGCAACCAGATCAAGGACGCGTCCTGATCAACGACATGGACCCAAGCCCAGCAACCAAGGCTATCGTAGCTTATTTGCCGGATACGACCTATCTCAATGAACAAATGAAGGTCAAAGAAGCCCTAACCTACTTCAAGACCTTCTATAAAGATTTCAATCTTGAACGCGCCCATCATCTACTTGCAGACCTTGGCATTGATGAAAATAGTCGTCTCAAGAAATTATCAAAAGGAAACAAGGAAAAGGTACAACTGATTTTGGTTATGAGCCGTGATGCCCGCCTCTACGTTTTAGACGAACCCATTGGTGGGGTGGACCCAGCAGCCCGTGAGTATATCCTCAATACCATTATCAACAACTATTCCCCAACTTCTACCGTTTTGATTTCTACCCACTTAATTTCTGATATCGAGCCAATCTTGGATGAAATTGTCTTCCTCAAAGACGGAAAAGTCGTCCGTCAAGGCAATGTAGATGACATTCGCTATGAGTCGGGTGAATCCATTGACCAACTCTTCCGTCAGGAATTTAAGGCCTAAGTAAAGGAGATTATTATGTTTTGGAATTTAGTTCGCTACGAATTTAAAAATGTTAACAAGTGGTATTTAGCCCTCTACGCTGCTGTGCTAGCCCTTTCTGCCCTTATCGGGATACAAGCACAGACCTATAACAATCTGCCTGTCAAAGAAAGCAAACCTCTCCTACTCATTTTTCTAGCTACTGTCTTTGGTGGCTTGATGATTACACTTGGAATTTCAACCATTTTCTTGATTATTAAACGCTTTAAAGGTAGTGTCTATGACCGACAAGGCTATCTGACTTTGACCTTGCCAGTTTCTGAACACCATATCATCACAACCAAACTAATCGGTGCCTTTATCTGGTCGTTGATTAGCACTGCTGTCTTACTCCTATGTATCTATATTATCTTACTGTCAACAAATTCTGATGAAGTTCAACTTTCTATTCTTCTATCATTTATTGGAGAACATTTTACCGGCTTTGGTCTTACTGTCTTATCCTTCCTGCTTAGTACAATTTCAGGGATTCTCTGCATTTACTTGGCCATTTCCATCGGACAACTTTTCAATGAATATCGTACAGCACTCGCTGTTGTAGCCTACATTGGTATCCAAATCGTCGTTGGATTTATTGGAGTCTTCTTCAATACCAGTGCTAACTTCTATGTCAATTCACTTGCAGAATTTAATGACAATTTCTATATGGGCTAACTTCTCAAAGTAACTTCCACTTGCCTGACCAAAGTGGAAATTAGTCTAAAACGGATTTTTATGGTGGAATTAAGTGTGAGACGTTTGAG